>CAZYBD010000079.1:0-2865 GCA_964645515.1 uncultured Dehalococcoidia bacterium
GCGGCCGATTTCAATGCTTTTCAAAGTAGACTCCTTCTAGCTGGCAGCCTCTGCCGTATATTACCCAGAGAACCTTGTTCGTGTTGTAATCTCTGTGCGGCATGTTGTTTGAGGTATCTGTGTGGCCTCCGAAGGTCGAAGACGAGCCGATAATACGCCAGCGATTTTCAGTGGTCAAGGCAAAACCTACTGGCCCAGGATACCCATTGAAAGCTTCCTTGACCACGCCCAAGGCTAACGGTATCATCCCATCACTAATTTCCTAGGGAGCAATTCACCACAGAGATTTCATTTGGATTCCCAATTCAATTGCCCTCTACCCTCTCTGTGGTGAAAGAAGAGGGGCTATGAGTTCAGCCAGCGAGATGATAGTGCAGACCCTAGAGGAAGCCGGAGTCGAGTACGTCTTCGGTATCCCGGGCGGCGGCACTGGTCAAATCTATCAGCTGCTCTACGGCCGTGAAGACCGAATCAAGGTTATCCTGGCACGCCACGAGCAGACGGCGGCCATCATGGCCGATGCCTACGGCCGGGCGACGGGTAAGCCGGCCGTAGTAATGGGACAGGGCTTGTTCATCGGCTCTAATGCCAGCTTTGGCATTATGGAAGCGATGCTCAGCAGCTCGCCCATGCTGGTGCTCACTGACACCTCCGACGGCGGAGCGGCCCAGCGTCCGGCCAACCAGTCGGGCGCCGGCGAGTACGGCAGCATTGACCTCACGAACTTATTCAAGTCGATGAGCAAGTACACTGCCTTGGCAACCAGTCCCAAGGAAGCAGTTCTGGCCACCCAGGTCGCAATCAAACATGCGGTCAGCGGACGCCCCGGGCCTGCCACGGTGGTGATGCGTTCGGCGGCCATAGGTGGCGAGGTAGATCTAGAGTCGGCACCTTTCATCCACAACGCTGCCGGGTTTTTGAACACGGCAAAACCAGAGAGCGCACCGGCCGACATTCAGCGAGCGATAGAAATTCTCGGGCAGTCGCGCCGGCCGGTTGTAGTTGCAGGCAACGGCGTACATATGGCCCGTGCCCACTCCCAGCTACGGGAACTTGCGGAGATCTGGGGCATGCCAGTGGCGACCAGTTATAAAGGAAAGAGTGCCATCGCCGAGACGCATCCACTTTCGGTGGGCATGGTGGGCACCTACGGCCAAGATACTGCCAATCGTGTAGTGGGTGAAGCTGACACAGTACTAGTGGTGGGCGCGCTGCTCCGCTCCCAGGAGACGGTGGGCGAACGCCCCGACATCTTTGATCCACACCGCCAACGGGTGATTCAGATCGACATCGATGACCGAAACGCCGGTTGGACCTTCCCAGTCGAGCTGGGATTGATTGGAGACGCCGGCAGCATCATAGACCAGTTAGTAGCAGCCTCCAATCCGGAGGCCCAAGATGGAGCGTCGCAAAGAGCCGAATGGACCGCCTCGATTTCGCAGTGGAAGAGCGACTTAGCTTTCTATGACGACCCAGAGATGCACCGCGACAGCTCTCCCGTCACCCCTCAACGGCTGGTGTCCTTATTAAGTGAAAACTCTGACCCGTCCACTGTTTTTACCCTGGACGCAGGAAACAACCGGGCCTGGATGGCCCATCTCTACCAGGCCCGGCAGGTCAGCACATTCTTCTGTCCCGGCGGTACTGCAGGGATGGGTTGGGGACTGCCCGCCGCCGTCGCCCTGAAGCTAGTGTATCCAGACCGACCGGTCACCTGTGTCACAGGAGACGGCGGATACATGATGACGGTCAACGCATTGTCTACCGCGATGCAATACGACCTGCCGGTAACCTGTGTAGTCTTTAATGACAACGCGCTGGGCATGGTATTGGGGCACCAACCGCGAGGCCAAGAGATCGCCTCCGAATTTTACCCCACAGACAATGCCGCGGTCGCCAAAGGTTTCGGCGCTTTCGGGGTCCAAGTAAACGACTCCCGCGACCTGCCGGCCGCTCTGAACGATGCCCGAGCCTCAGGCCTGCCGGCTGTGGTGGATGTGGTAATCGACCGGGAGCCCAGCCCGGATGATTGGCGTGCCGGTTCCCGACGCGCGGCCGAGACCTAAGCCCAAGCATTTCGTGGAGGTAGATCTACTATGCCGGGTTCGTTAGAAAACAAGGTCGCCCTGGTTACCGGCGCCGGCTCGGGCATCGGCCGCGCCAGCTCTTTAATTCTGGCACGGGAAGGAGCCAAGATGGTGGTGTCCGATATTGACGCCTCTGGTGCCGAAGAGACCCTGTCCCTTATCAAGGAAAGGGGCGGAGACGGCGTATTCGTCCACGCTGATGTTTCCAAGAGCAATGACGTCCAGGAGTTAATCTCCCGGGCGGTTTCAACCTACGGCCGATTGGACTGCGCATACAACAACGCCGGCATCGAAGGCTACATGTCGGGCCGACTCCATGAGTATCCCGAAGAGACCTGGGACCGGCTGGTCGATATCAACATTAAGGGCGTTTGGCTCTGCCTGAAATATGAAATACCCCTAATGCTGGAGCAGGGCGGCGGCGCTATCGTCAACACTGCATCGGTGGCCGGACTGGTCGGTGCAAGACGGCTGTCGGCCTACATTGCCAGTAAGCACGCAGTTGTAGGTCTGACTAAGGCAGCGGCTTTGGAATACGCCCAGGACGGAATTCGCGTGAATGCAGTCTGTCCCGGCACCATCGATACTCCAATGATGGACCGTTTAATCGCTAGCTGGAAAACTGATGAAGACATGGATACCAGGCAGCCCATTGGCCGCATGGGGACACCCGCCGAGGTCGCGGAAACTGTGGCATGGCTCTGCTCCGATGCCGCCTCGCTGGTCACCGGGATAGCCATGGCCGTGGACGGCGGGCAAACTGCCGAGTAGTCCGAGT
>CAZYBD010000080.1:0-5485 GCA_964645515.1 uncultured Dehalococcoidia bacterium
CTTGTTGCCGCCCTACCGTTAGGCACTCAACTCCACTGTTATCCCCATCCTGGGCTCCTCCATCAAGGAGCAGGTGCCTCAAACACATGCAGGAGCATGGCACTCTGATGTTAGCGAGGGGTATCGCTTGATTAAATGAGCAGTAAAACCCCCCATCACTTATTTTTCGTTACTGGGCGAATTAAATTGAGCGTTCCGAGTCAACTCTCTTCCCTAGGTGAAGTAAAAACGATCGACCCCTATCAGGGGAAAACGTTATGGTGGTGGTAGATCGGTCAAAAAAAGAGTCCCCCGCTGACCGGGGGACTCTTCAACTCTTGGGTCGTCGATGTGCCGGAACGGCCACGCACCGCTATTCGGGTTCTTCGGTTGTTCCCACGGGGGCCTCTTCCGCCTGTTCTTCCTGACACCGCAGACATACGTAAGAACTACGGTCCTCCGGTACGGAGTCCGCCGGAACGTTACGCCGTCTGTTGCAAATTGAGCACGGGAGTGTTTCTGTTACCGCGACTGTCCGCGACGACCCCGAATCACGTCCGCGGAACCCGAGGTAATGCGGGTTCTGGCTTTTCAATTTAAGGAAGCGTTCCCTGTCTTTTCGCCCCACTTATATCTCCCGGCTGAGCGTTTGTTAGATCACGAGGGTTACTTTACCTCGACCGCGGCTCCTGCCTCTTCCAGTTTGCTCTTGATATCGTCCGCTTCCTCCCGTGGTACCGACTCCTTGACGGCGGTTGGGGCGGATTCCACCAGTTCTTTGGCTTCTCTCAGTCCCAGGGACGTAACTTCTCGGACCGCTTTGATCACGTTGATCTTGTTGTCACCGATCCCCGTGAGAGTGACGTCAAACTCGGTCTGTTCCTCGGAAGGGCCAGCAGTCTCGGCGGCGGCGGTGGGTGCGGCCGAGACTGCCACCGGCGCCGCGGCGGTCACACCGAATTCCTCCTCCAGGGACTTCACCATGTCGGCCAATTCCAGCACGTTCATCTGTTTAATTGCATCCAGGATCTCGTCTTTAGTCATCAGTTCTCCTTCTATCATTCCCTGTTTGTTGAATCAAAATTGCCTTAGGTACTCTTTCTGGGTTACTCGGATTCAAGCTGGCGGATACGGGCTTGTAGTATGTTGTCCAGGTTTTGTAACGGTCCGTTCAATACCCCTACCAACCTGGCGATGGGTGCCTGCATTTGGCCAATCAGATTCGCAATCATTTGAGGACGCGGTGGTAACGTCGCCAGGCGGTTCACCTCTGAGGGTCCCATAGGCGGACCGTCGCCAATCACCGCACCTCGGATGGCTAACGAAGAGGCGGCACTACGCACGTAATCAGCGAATGCCTTAGCGGCGTCCACCGGGTCTTCGTAACCGAAAGCCAATGCCGTCGGGCCTTCGACTATTTCCTTAACCTGAGGGCGTTCGGCTTCGTCTGCCGCTCTGTAAGTGAGCGTATTCTTTACAATTGTGAATTCGATGCCGCCGGCTCGCATAGCCCGCCGCAACTCGGTCATTTGGTTGACGCTGATACCGGTGTAGTCGGCCGCTAAAGTAATGGTGCTGCGCTCTATGCTGGACTTCAGCGTCTCTACACGGTCAATTTTTTCCTGTGTGGGCAAATTTGGCCTCCCAGATAAATACAAGTAAAAATCCCTGCACCAAAGACGCGGCGCAGGGACTGTGTTCCCCGTATCTTACCGTCGCGCCTCGGCGGGTGGTTCAGGTCCATTATCCCTCGCGGGACCCGCGGTCTTTGGCGTAGTGTTACTAAATTTTCATTCCCTCCCGCTCTTTTGGGTTGGCCCGCAGGAGAAGGGGGGGTCTAGTCCGGCCGCAAGGCCTGCAATGACGCCAGATCCATCGAAATGCTGGGGCCCATGCTTGAAGTCAAGTAAGCGGACCTGAGATATGGCCCCTTAAGGGCGGCTGGCCGATCCCTGATTATAGCATCGATCAAGGCCGTCAGGTTGTCCAACAACATACTGGACTCGAAACTTACTTTTCCTAGGGCCGAATGGATTATAGCGGTTCGATCCGTCCGGTACTCGGTGCGGCCTCCCTTGGAATCCTGGATCGCCCGAGGCAGATCTTGGGGTTGCACCATGGCGCCGGAACGTGGATTGGGCATGAGGCCTCTGCGACCCAGGATGCGGCCCAATGTACCGATCTTGGGCATCACCTGAGGTGTGGCCAGTCCGACGTCGAACTCGACCCAACCGCTTTCGATGCGCTCGATTAGATCGTCCTCGCCCACGTAATCGGCTCCGGCTTGGCGCGCCTCTTCAGCGCCTTCGGCCCCGGCGAAGACCAACACACGAACGGTTTTACCCAAGCCGTGAGGTAAGCCCACTACACCACGAATCATCTGGTCCGCGTGACGGGGGTCGACATTGGTTCTCAAGTGTAATTCTACAGTTTCGTCGAACTTTGCGGTGGAAACCTCTTTTAGCAGGTCTATGGCATCGGTCGGGTCATAAAGCCGTTTCAGGTCCACCTTTTCTGCCACGCTGCTATACCGGCGACTGTGTGTGGGCATGTCCTATACCTCTGAAATTTCTATGCCCATACTTCGGGCGGTACCTTCGATTATTGCCATTGCTTCGTTAACTGAACCGGCATTCAAGTCTGCCAGTTTCGTCTCCGCGATCTCACGGAGAGCGTTGCGGCTTATGGAACCTACTTTGCCACGGAGTTCGGACGATCCTTTCTCCACTCCAGCGGCTTTACGCAACAGATCCGAGGCCGGCGGCGTCCGTGTAACGAAAGCGAAAGACCGGTCTTCGAACACTGTGAGGTGCACTGGAACGATGGTGCCCGCCTGGCTCGCTGTTCGCGCGTTGTACTCTTTGACAAAGCCCATTATGTTCACGCCGTGCTGGCCTAGCGCGGGACCCACCGGGGGCGCCGGAGTCGCTTTGCCGGCTTCCAACTGCAACTTGATGATTGCTCTTACCTTTTTCGCCACTTGGGTCTCCTAAAATTTACCGATCTATTTCGGTCTCTGACGCCGATTAAAAACCCCCGTCGGACTGAGGTCTGCGAAGAGTTGCTCTTGCAAGGACTCGACGTTGAACGCCTCCCCGTGAACGGCGATGCCCGGTCGTAGGGGACGTGGGCAAGGAACTGGACTTCTAAATCCGTTCCACCTGGAGGAAATCCAACTCCACTGGCGTTTCCCGGCCGAAGAAAGACACCAACAACCTGACCTTGCCCTTTGCCTCGTCCACGTCGTTTATCGCGCCTATAAAGTCGACGAAAGGCCCTTCGGTAATCCGGACTGTCTCCCCTCTCTCCAGAGCAATCTTGACTCGGGTGGGGTCAGACTCGACTTGCTTTAGGATGTCTTCGATCTGCTTGTCTTCCAGCGGCACGGGCTTGGGTCGCTTGTCGTGCTCGTCTTCGCTGGAAACGAATCCGGTCACCCCGGGAGTATTCCGGACCGCGTACCAGCTCTCGTCATCCATGGTCATCTGGACCAATATATATCCGGGGAAGAGCTTCTTCCGTTCCGATCGGCGTTTTCCGTCTTTAAAAACAACTTCCTCTTCCGTGGGGACTAGAACCTCATTGATTCGATCCTGCATGTCCAAGCTTTGTATGCGGAGGCGCAAGTTTTTTTCTACCAGGTCCTCTTGGCCGGAGTAGGTGTGGACGATATACCACCTGGGCCCCTGGTATTCTTCAACGTCGGGTATTTCATTTGCATTCATCATATTTATATCCGGTGCCCGGTAGCCTCCGCGCTCCTCGGAGTTGTCGAGGTTGCCAGATGTGGGAATAGTCGTCTGTTAGAGACCGAAGATTACGTTTTCGAACACGACTCCAAACACCCTGTCAAGGCCGCCGAGAAAGAATCCCGCCGCTATGGCAAGTATTATTACCACCGTGGTGAGCCGAGCCGTTTCCTCACGGCTGGGCCAATGAGATTTGCGCAGCTCCTGGTACGTTTCCTGAAGGAACGTAACTGGGCTAAGCCGTCCCTGCCCGGTAGGCGAGATAATCCGCTGGGCGCGGGTTGACGCCCTAGCCATCCCCTATCTCACTTCGCGGTGGGTCTGGTGCGTGCGGCACCGCGAACAATATTTCCGGAGCTCCACCCGTTGTGGGTCGTTTCGTCGGTTCTTCATGGAAGTGTAGTTCCGCTCCCGGCACTCCCCGCACTGTAGCGTAATAATTTGCCTGATGTCGGCAGTTTTTCTGGCCATCTCTTAATCCATCACCTTTGTGATTACCCCCGAGCCGACGGTCCGGCCGCCCTCGCGTATAGCGAACCGCATCTGCTCTTCGATGGGCACCGGGGTCATCAGCTCGATGGTCATTTTGACGTTGTCGCCGGGCATCACCATTTCCACGCCGTCGGGAAGAGTGCACGATCCGGTGATGTCACTAGTTCGGATATAGAACTGGGGTTTGTATCCACTAAAGAACGGCGTGTGCCGCCCGCCCTCGTCGCGGCTCAAGACATAAACTTCGGCTTCCGCTTTGGTGTATGGTCGCATGGAGCCCGGCTTAACCAGGACCTGGCCCCTTTCCACCTCCTCGCGATCAACGCCACGGAGCAGAATGCCTACGGCGTCTCCCGCCTGCGTGGTATCCAAGGTCTTGTGGAACATCTCGAGGCCGGTCGCTACCGTTTCCCGGACGTCGCCAAATCGAATGATTTCAACAGGTTCACCCTGCTTTAGGGTGCCGCGTTCCACTCGGCCAGTAACCACGGTGCCACGGCCTTTAATGCCGAAAACGTCCTCGATAGGCATGAGGAATGGCAGATCAGTTACACGCTGAGGCACTGGGATGTATTCGTCCATCGCTTTAACTAAGTTCCGGATTCCTTCCTCGGCTTCGGGATCACCCTCCGTAGCTTTGAGACCGCTGACCCGTATGATGGGCGTGTCGTCGCCGGGAAAGTCGTAGCGGTTGAGCAGATCTCTGACCTCCAGCTCCACCAGTTCTAAGAGTTCCTCGTCGTCCATCATGTCGACTTTGTTCAGGGCTACCAGGATTTTCGGCACCTCCACCTGTCGCGCCAGCAAGATGTGTTCCCTGGTCTGAGGCATTGGGCCGTCCGGAGCGCTAACTACTAGGACTGCCCCGTCCATTTGTGCCGCGCCAGTGATCATGTTTTTGATGTAGTCTGCGTGTCCAGGGCAGTCTACGTGGGCGTAGTGACGGGTATCCGTCTCGTACTCCACGTGGGCGATGGCTATGGTAACACCGCGGGCCTTCTCTTCCGGGGCGTTATCGATGCTGTCCATATCCAGATAACTGGCCTTTCCTTCCTTGGCCTGGACAGCTGTGATTGCTGAGGTAAGTGTGGTCTTCCCGTGGTCCACGTGCCCAATTGTGCCCACATTAACGTGGTCCTTCGATCGATCGAATTGTTGCTTGGCCATCTTTTGTGGTGTCCTCCCTAACTTGTCTCTTTATCTGGAGCCCAGAGGCGGGATTGCACCGCCGACCCCGTTCTTACCAAGAACGTGCTCTACCGCTG
>CAZYBD010000081.1:0-18562 GCA_964645515.1 uncultured Dehalococcoidia bacterium
CGAAGAAGAAGCCAGCCCAATCCGACGGCTACTACGGCGGATATTCGGCAGATAACTTGTATACATAGGGTATAGATAGACCTATCAACCGTGCGGGCCTGATCCCTGGTTAAATTTAAGACTATGCAATATTCTGGTACCTATGCTTACCGAAGAACGAACCCTCAGATGGCCAACATGCCCTTCCAGGTGATTGACGACGCACCCAAAAAAGTCTTGGCGGTTACGCCTCACCCAGACGACTGCGAAGGCGGGTGCGGCGGGAGTCTGGCAAAATGGGTCCAGGAGGCCAGCACCGAGGTGGTAGTGGTCCTTTGCACCAACGGAAACAAGGGGACTTCGGAGCGGGACATGGACCCGGAAACACTGGCGTCGGTGCGCAAGTTTGAGCAATGTACGGCGTCCAACCTTATCGGGGCGAAAGAAGTGGTGTTTTTGGCCCATCCAGACGGCGAATTAGAGGACTCTGAACTCTTCCGCAGCCAGATCGTCCGGGAGATCCGGCGGCACCGACCAGAACTGATTCTTTGCATCGACCCCTACCGCAGCAACAGCCATACTCACCGGGACCATCGAATGAGCGGTCAGGTGGCCTTGGACGCCGCATTTACTTACGCATGGAGCTATCTGTACTTCCCTGAACAGATCACAGAGGAGGGACTGGAGCCGCATCGGGTCGAGCAAGCCTACCTCTGGGGCAGCGAGGACCCGGACGTGTTTGTAGACATCGGCGATTACCTAAGTGTGAAGTCGGCGTCGTTATCCGCTCACGCCAGCCAGATGTCGCCGGTCACGGCCGCAGAGCGGCTCGCACGAGTAGCCCGAGGGTCGACCCGTCACAAAGATACCACCGGGGTTGAATACACTGAGGCATTCCGGCGGATTACTTTCGACATCGGGACCATCGGCTGGCAAATGCGGCACACTTAGACTGATGCAACGACTGTAGGAACCTCCGCCTAACTAATTCTGGGCCCGGCCTCTCACGTCAGGATTGGTTCTCGCGAACACTATTGCCGTATAAAGGCTGAACTGCATGGCATAGAGGAACACCTGGTTGGCCAGAGCAGCCACTGTCATGACCTACCAACTGGCGGCCGAGCCCAAAGACCCCAGACTTTCGCCAATAGTGTCGGCGATATCGCCTGAGACCCGGCTGCCTAGGCGTTGGTTACGTTGTTTAGGTAAATCTGCGACAACACGGCGCCCAACACCGCCAACAACACCCTGGTTAGTACGTTGGGTGCCGACAGCACCTTTACTTTAGAAATGATACCAATTAAAAAGTCTGCCCTTCATAGCAAGAGTTCCACTCTAAGATCAACTAACTCGCATGATCCCGAGGAATGATTTACAGATCTATCGCCACACCCATCATTTCTAATCTAAGGGAGCAGCAGAAACCACCCCGTAATCCTCTCTAATCCCACCTCAGCCACGCCACACCGCTTATTGCGGTCCTTTGCGCGGGGCCTGACCCAACGACAGGCTAGCTAATCATTTACAATGGCCAGACCGGCGTAGATTTGGTCCGTCTTGGCGGACATCACGAAATCGTTGCGGTGCAGATTGCGGATCTTGTGGGTCCACCAAGTCACTTTGACGCTTCCCCACTCCGTGACCAGCCTGGGATGATGCCCCTCTTCCTCAGCCAGTGCGCCCACTAAGTCGGTGAAATCCAGCGCCTGCTTAAAATCCTTGAACTGAAATAACCGGTCCAATTTGGGTATACCGTTTTCGAAGATGCGCTCCCATTGGGGCACTTCAGGTTGCAACTCCGCCACTTCTCTCTCAGTGACACTGGGGGAGTCGCGGCGGCAGGCAGTGCATTTCTCCTGGTTCAATTGGGCCATAGAAGTCACCTCGATTTGGCTGCCGAGCCGGATACAGGTAAAATTCTAGCATAGCCACCGTTCGGACCGACCCTCCTCCTTGAGCAAGCCAACATACGGGGTTATAGTTTGTAATCAAATGGACGATATTTCCAAATACACCGTATCGATCGACTACGACCGACGTCTATTCCGTCATGACATCGCCGGTTCCATAGCTCACTCCCGGATGCTGGCCAAACAAGGAGTCATCCCTCCAGACGACGCGGCAAAGATCGTCGAGGGTCTAAAGGTCATCCGGCAGGAAATCGAAGGCGGTTCGTTCCACTGGGACCCGGCGTTGGAAGACCTGCACATGAACATCGAAAGCAGGTTACACCAGTTGATCGGCCCGGCGGCAGGACGTTTACATACCGGACGGTCACGTAACGACCAGATCTCCCTGGATATGCGTCTCTATACCAAAGAGACCATCGTCCGTACCGTATCCGGCCTGCGGGGTGTACAGCGGGCATTTGCAGGATTAGCCCGCCGCTACCAATCTGCGGTAATGCCAGGCTATACCCACCTGCAACGGGCTCAACCTGTACTGTTCACTCATCACATGCTGGCCTATTTCGAGATGTTCCAGCGGGACATCGGGCGCTTCGCCGACTGCCACCGTCGCACCGACGTGCTTCCACTGGGCAGCGGGGCCTTGGCCGGCGTCCCCTACCCCACCGACCGGGAATTTCTCGCCGAGGAGTTGGGATTCGGACGGACCACCGCGAACAGTATGGACGCCGTATCCGATCGTGATTTCGTCGTCGAGTTCATGGCTGCTGCGGCTCTTTGCATGATGCACTTCTCCCGAATGTCCGAGGAAATAGTCCTCTGGTGTAGCCGTGAGTTCGGGTTTATCCGGCTGGCCGAGGAGTTCACCACCGGCAGCAGCATCATGCCGCAGAAACGCAACCCGGACTTCGCAGAACTGGCCCGGGGAAAGACCGGCCGGGTATACGGCAACCTGATGGGGCTGTTGACCACCCTAAAAGGACTGCCTCTTACCTACAACCGCGACTTACAAGAGGACAAAGAAGGGTTCTTCGATACCGTGGACACTCTTATGTCCACCCTTGAAGTCTTCCAAGGGATGCTGCCAGGCCTGGAACTGGACACAGAGAGGGTCTCTCAATTGTCGGGCGAAAGCCAGATGCTGGCCACCGACCTGGCAGACTACCTGGTGGCGAAAGACGTGCCTTTCCGGGAGGCTTACGGGGTCATTCGGCAGCTATGCCGCTACTGCGAGCAGGAGAGAGTAGATCTGGCGGAACTGCCGCTGGAAGACTACAAACGTTTCTCTCCCCATTTCGAACGCGACATTTACGAGATAACAGCCGAGTCTTCCGCCGCCGCCCGCGACCTGCCGGGCGGTACAGCGCCAGGTCGGGTGGCCAAGGCCCTAGAGGAGGCTGAGAAAGTGTTGGAGGATGCCGGGGATGGCTTCTGAAGCAAGAGTGTTGATCGCTCCGTCGGTGCTTTCGGCCAACTTCGCCAAACTGGCCGAACAAGTGCAGGAGGTTACCGAGGCCGGAGCCGACTTGATCCACGTGGACGTTATGGACGGCCAGTTTGTGCCCAACATCTCCATGGGCGAAGTGATTGTCGATACCATTCGCAGCAACACCCACCTGCCGCTGAATATCCACCTGATGATCGCTCAGCCGGACAACCTGCTCCATACCTTCATGAAGACAGAGTCCGACCAGATCTTGGTGCACGCCGAGACATGCGGGCACCTGCACCGTACGGTGAACCGCATCAAGGAGCAAGGGAGTCAGGCGGGGGTGGCCATCAACCCGGGGACGTCGGTGACGGCAGTGGAAGAGGTCTTGCCGCTGCTGGATATCGTCATGGTGATGTCGGTCAACCCAGGATTCTCTGGCCAATCGTTCATTCCAGAGAGTACCGGCAAGATCCGGCGGTTGCGGGCGATGATCGACACAGGCAATTACAACGCCCAGGTCGAGGTCGACGGTGGTATTAAATCCGACTGGACGGCCCAAGAATCGGTACAGGCGGGCGCTACCATCCTGGTAGCTGGCAGCGCCATCTTTAATGACAAGCAATCGGTCCCAGAAGCGATGCAGGGAATGCGGGGGTGTCTAGCAGGGGTAGTGCCTAGAAGAGGATATTAGACAAGCGCGCGCTGATTGATTAACAACCTAATCAAAAGTCCGCCTACTAGGAGGCCTTTTGATATTGGCCTCCACGTCCTTCTAGAGAGCCGCGAACGCTTTGCGAACCTTGGGAGACTTATGTAGAGAACGCAGGCAGCGACTGCAAATTTTGACTTTCACAGGAGTCCCGTCACGGTCCAAGGTCTGTTTGTGGACGTTAGCCTTGAAGCGAGTCTTGGTGTGGCGGTTGGAGTGACTGACGTTGTTGCCACTCATCCCAGACTTCAAACAAATTTCACAGCGCATGTTGTGAGTCTCTTCTTCAACGGGCAACTGACACAGTCAGCCCGATCCCTCTACGAATGTCGCTGGCTCAGGTTAACACAGTGGCTCGCTCAAAAACAAGAATACAGCGGTCGTCTGGTGCCTGCGGCATACCCACCGGGGTATCCCAGCAGGGCGTATCGCATCTACAAAGCAGTCTTCCAGACAGATTCCAGTCTTACTTAGATACGAACCCGGAGATCTCGACAAATCAGTGTTGGTAGACGTACCTGGGCCAGTTCTTGTGGATTTCGGTCGCCTTTACCCACGAGATGAACTGGGCCTCCCCTTAACCGGCCGACAGATCATGGTCGCCCGCATTCTCAGGGTCGCCTTGCATGCTCAGCCTACGCTGTCGTCGGAAATCCACGAACAACATTCCCTGAGGTTGCTGAACAGATCCTCCAAGGAGTCCTGTCTGCCGTCGATATCGTAGTTAAGAAAGGTCAACGTCCGGTCATCAACTACCTCGAAAACCCGGGCTCGCCACCCTAGTAAGATCGGCTCGGCGGTCACCGCGGGCCGCTAGAAAAACATTCAGGCGCTTCCGATGCAGTCTCGAGTCTAGTCACCGGAAGTATCTGTGATGCGGTCCTTCATCTAGTCGACCAGTTTCCTGATCTGGAAACGATCCGTTAGCCCTCGGCTATCTTCGCGAAATTCGTGCGCTTTCATGCGTCCTGTCTTCGACGGCGGTAGATTTCCACCGTTGCGTTTTCTATGACAGAGCCACGGACCGGAGGCCTTGGCTTTTTAACCGTGACCGACACAGCATCGGCCCAGAATTCGTGCAGCACCCGATCCACGATCGACTGGGCCACTGCCTCCAAGATATTGCGGGACGGGCCCTCCACCACTGACTGTACCGCCCTGTACAGATGGGTGTAGCTGACGGTATCTTCCAATCGGTCCGATTTGCCGGCTCGGGTCAGGTCCAATTCCACGACCAAGTCCACTACGTAGGATTGCCCTAAAGTCCGTTCTTCCGGATTAACGCCATGGAACCCGTAGAACCGCATCCCCTCCAAGCCTATGCGGTCAGCCATACTATCTCGCCTGAGAATGGATGGTGTCAGCCAGCGCCAGTAGATTCTGGGCCCTCTTCACCACCGGCACATCTACCATACGTCCGTCCAGCGCCAAAGAGCCTCTCCCGCCGGCTTCAGCCTGTTCCCAAGCCTCCATAACCCGCCTAGCATACGCGATTTCATCCTTCGAAGGGCTGAACACCTCGTTAATGGTATCCAGTTGCGACGGATGGATGGCGAATTTGCCGGTGAATCCCAGCTGACGGCCTCGTTGGGCATCCAATCGCATACCGTCAGGATCCCTAAAATTGACGTATGGTGAGTCCAATGAGACCACGTCTCCGGCCCGGGCCGCCACCGGTACCATGGCCCGAGGCACCGATACCTCTTCCCCGGCGTCGGTGCGTTCGATTCCCATGTCATTGGTAAAATCCTCCGCTCCGAAAGCAATAGCAATAACTCTGGGTGAAGATTCAGCGATCTCTCGGGCGCCCCACACCGCCTTGGCAGACTCGATCCACGGGATAATCTTAATGCCCCCGGGCTGTACGCGGGCAGTCGACTCCAATGAGGTGAGCAAGCGGTCGACGTCCTTGATGTTCCACACCGATTCTACTTTGCCAAGGCTTATCCCGTAGAGGTCGGGTGAGACTACGGCTTCGAGCTCCGTGCGAGTCAGGCCCGTGTCCAGAGAGTTGACACGGACCATCACCCGTTGACCTTCGGCCCGAAGCACCGGCACCCACTGGGTGGCCAAGTCCTTGGCGTCGGACTTTGCGGCCGTCGGCACTGAGTCCTCCAAGTCCACCATAATGATGTCGGCATTAAAAGTGCGGGCCCGCTCCAACATGTTGGGACGGTTGCCTGGGACAAATATCAGGCTGCGTATCAGTTCTGCCATTTTTCGGAGACCCTCTCCTATCGAATCAACCGTACTTGGTACCTCAGGTCTAAAATAGCCAAATCCCGATGGGTCGTAAGGACCGGCAATCCAAGTTTATAGCACAAACTCAAACAAGCCCGGTCTGCCAAAGAGAGTCCTACCCCTACGGCTCACCCACTGACGATCAGTGTCAAAAATTGATGGCCTATTCCATATCTCCCCAATTGGAGGCCCATTTGACGTCGACTTTCAGCGTGACGTCCAGGTCTATGGCCGCCGGCATCTCGTCGAACACCAGGTTCTTGAGTAGCTCCATTTCCTCTCGCGGCACCTCGAATACCAGTTCATCGTGTACCTGGAGCAACAGTTTTGTGCGCATCTCTTCTTCGTCCAACCGACTCTGCACGCGTATCATGGCAGCCTTCATGATGTCGGCGGCCGTACCCTGGATAGGCATGTTGACGGCCATACGCTCGGCCCCGCCGCGAACGTTGAAGTTGCCGCTGTTGATGTCGGGGAGGTAACGACGCCGACCTATCAATGTTGCGACATACTGATCGGCTCGGGCCTTGAACTTCACCGAATCCAGATACTCGCTGATGCCAGGGTACTTTGAGAAGTAGTTGTCTATGAACTTTACACCTTCCTCTCGACTGAAACCGGTCTGTTGGGAGATGCCGTGGGGCGAGAGACCATAGATCACACCAAAATTTAGCACCTTAGCGATGCGCCTCATCTCCGAGTCCACATCATTTATCGGCACCTCGAACATCAGCGAGGCCGTAGAAGAGTGAATGTCCTCGCCGCGGCGGAAAGCGTCCAGCAGTCCGGAGTCCTGGGACATGTGGGCCAAGACCCGCAGCTCAATTTGGGAGTAGTCTGCGGAAAATAGCTGCCATTCCGGGGCGTTCTGTGCCACGAAAGCGCGGCGCACCTGGCGGCCCAACTCGGTACGGATGGGAATATTTTGCAAATTCGGGTCGTTGCTGGAAATCCGGCCGGTGGCTGACCCGGTCTGGTTATAGCTGGTGTGGACCCGTCCGGTTTCGGGATTTATCATGTCGGGCAGTGCGTCCACATAGGTGGACTTGAGCTTTGATACCCGCCGGTATTCCAGGATCTGGTCAACCACCGGGTGCATCTCCTTCAGTGTCTCCAAGGAGTTGGCATCGGTGGAGTAACCAGTCCGAGTCCGTTTCGTCCGAGGCAGGCCCAACTCCTTGAACAGCAGGTCGCTGAGCTGTTGCGGGGAGTTGATGTTCACCGTGTGGCCAATGGACCGGTAGAGCTCCTCTTCCACCTGGTACATCTTTCGGTTCAGGTCTTGGGACATTTCGTGCAGGTTTCCCGCGTCCAGCTTGATCCCGTGTCGCTGCATCCGGATCAACACAGGCACCAGCGGCATCTCTAGGTCTGCCAACAGGGAGTCCAGGCGGTCGCGCTTCAACGGGACCTGGAACGCGTCCCGAAGACGGCAGGTCATGTCGGCATCGGCGGCCGCGTATTTGGCGGCAGGTTCAATATCCACCTGGTCGAAAGTAAGTTGTTTCTTTCCCTTACCGATTAGATCGCCGATGGGCGTCATCTCGTAGCCCAAGGCGTCCAAGGCCAAGTTCTTGAGTCCAATGGCGTTACGGCCCAACAGATGCGCCGCGATCATACTGTCGAAGTCAACGTTGTTGAATTCGATCCCCTGGCCCGCCAGGACCGTCATGTCGAAGTTGGCGTTGTGGGCACACTTAGCGATAGTGGACGACTGGAAGAGAGGCCGCACCGCCACCAGCACCAACTCCACCGGCAGTTGAGTGCCTGCCTGGTGCCCCACCGGGATATACCAGGCGCGGCCGGGAGCGGTAGCAACGCTGAGTCCCACCAAGTTCGCTCTTACTGGGTCGAGTCCGTCGGTCTCGGTATCGAAAGCAAAACTACCGGTCTCTTTGATGGCCGCCACCATCGAGTCCAACTGGGCCTGATTCTGGACCACGCAGTAGTCGACGTCGAGGTCCTGTTCTTGGTGGGGCACATCCGAGCCGTCAGCGTCGGGGTCGGGCACCCTGGGAATTACGCTGAAAAACTCCAATTCGGTCATCAGGGCGACCACGGCCCTGCGGTCGTAACGCCAAAAACGACACTGCTCCCAGTCCAACGCGATAGGCGAATGACGGTCTATGGTCATAAGCGTCCGGTTCTCAAACGCCCTGTCTTTGTTCTCTTCCAGCGAGGCTTTTACGGCCTTCTGTGATATCTCGTCAATATGCTCGTAGATACCCTCAAGGTTGGTGTAGAGGTTTAGCAGATTTGCGGCCGTCTTTTCTCCCACCTTGGGTACACCGGGGATATTGTCTGAGGTATCCCCCAGCAAGGCTTTGAAGTCGGGCTGTTGGTCCGGCGTCAGGCCAGAATACCTGGCGGCCAATTCCTCTTCATCGTAGACCTTGCGGTCCTGGATACTGTAAGACAGGTCGATCTTCACCTTGGGCGAAATCAGTTGGAAGGTATCCCGATCGCCGGTCAAGACTATGGAGTCGATACCCGCTTCTTCAGCTTGACGGCTCAAAGTCCCGATTACATCGTCGGCTTCCCACCCGTCCAACTCAAAGATCGAAACTCCAAATGCCTCCATCAGTTGCTTGACTCGTCCAAACTGGGAACGTAACTCAGGAGGCGACGGCTCCCGTTGGCCCTTGTACGCCTCGAACCGTTCGTGCCTAAAGGTGGGGGCGGGAGTGTCGAAAGCGATGGCACAATAGGCGGGGTTCCAATCGTTTAACGCCCGCAAGAAGACGTTGGCGAACCCAAAGACGCCGGTGATGTCCTCGCCGGTGGATCCGATAGTCAGATTGCGCTGTGTTGAGATGGCCCGAAACGAGCGGTGGATCATGGCATTGCCGTCCATGATCATCAACAACTGCTCCCGTTGCGAGGTAAAGAGAGGGAGGGTCTTGCTCTGGCCTTCCACCATTTGCGGCACCTCGAAGGGGTGACCTCTGGCAGTTTTGCCAGTCGGCCACGGCGTAGCTGCATTATACATTAGGCCAATCCGAAGGGTTTCACTACGCCGGACCGGGCCGCCCGGTCATCGCCATGCTAAAATGAATCTCAACCGGTCCAGTACACCCAACCCCGACGAGCTAATAGCCTCATGCCCCTCTACGAGTACCGGTGTGACGCCTGCCAAGCGGTCAGTACTCTCTTGGTCTATAGCTGGTCGTCCGACCGGCAACCCGCCTGCCGGCAGTGCTGCAGCACTGAAGTGCAACGGATAATGTCAGGGTTTTCTTTTCGCCAGCCCTGGGGAGACAGCCTGAACTGGGTGCCCAGCCGGGAGACCAGCAGCGACGTGGATGAAGATAGTGCAGCCAGCATCGACCGATACCTGGGGCGGCTGAAAAGTGAAATGGGCGGACAGGTGACCTCCGACTTCGAAGAGATGCGCCGCGAAATATCTTCGCCCTCGGACGCCTAATCAGAACTCACTGAGAGGACCCAAAATGCCGACCTACGAATACAGGTGCCAGCCTTGCGGGAAGGTCTCCTCTTTCTTCGTCCGCTCCATAGGCAGCCCTCTGGAACCGGTCTGCCCCACTTGCGAGAGCACCGACTTGCAACGGCGGATGTCATCCTTCGCCATGGGTAAGACCGTGGGCACAGTGCACGAAAATTTCCCAGCGGGCAGCGAATACCGCTCGCCAGAGTACTACCAAGACCCGCGCAACATCGGCCGCAACGTGGAAGAAACTTTTTCCAAGTACGGAATGGAAGTCCCCCAAACAGTCCGGGACAACATCGATGCTTCCCGTTCCGGAGAGACGCCCAAGGGTATGGACCTGTGACCAGTCAGGGTCCGGGAAGCAGTCCATCAAGCCAGCCGGCCTACAGCCACTATTCGGTCACCATCCATTACCTACAATCCATCGCATGCTTCAAGCCGGGTGCGCCGGCCCCGGCCTTTCAGCGACTAAACGAGATCATAACGGTGCTGCCTTCGCCTTTTGCACTGGCCGAAATCCAAAACAATCTGCCCAGCACCCCCGAACAAGCCCTTTCATTGATAACAACGGTTCAAGGACTACTACCGTTGTTGGAAGAAAACGAACCAGCCAACCCGTTGGGCGGGGAAATGATGTCGGCCTTGTTCAACGTTTTGGCCGACTTGGCCGCCGAGTCGGGCGCAGCCGTCCGCCGCGAACGGTCCGGTCTGATACGTGGCCTGTACGTAATCATCGACCCCGAGGTGACCGGCGGCCGCGACCCCTTTACGGTAGCCCAGGCGGCGTTGCGCGGCGGGGCTAGCATCCTTCAACTGCGCGATAAGCTGCGTGATAAGGGGGAGTCGTTGCCGTTGGCCCTGGCGCTACAGAAATTGTGCCAGGAGTCGGGTGCTCAACTGATCATGAACGACCACGCCGACCTCGCCGCAGTCGTGGGCTCGGCGGGACTTCACGTCGGCCAGACCGACATGCCGGTGCATCAGGCAAGACAGGTGCTTGCGGCAGGCCAGGTGGTGGGACGCTCGAACCACGAGATTGAGGAGTTGATCGAGTCTCAGGAGATGGAGGCAGACCATCTGGCCTTTGGCCCGATTTACCAGACCGGCACCAAAGGCGTAGGCCGGCCACCTCAAGGTATCGAGTCGCTACTGCGAGCACGGGAAGTCAGCAAGACGCCGCTGGTCGCAATTGGAGGTATAACCGCCGATAACGTCGGCCCCGTGGTGGAAGCCGGGGCCGCCGCCGTATGCGTGGCGTCGGCCGTGGGGCTGGCGCAAGAGCCGGAAGCAGCTGCGTCCAGGCTAGTAAAGGCGATAGAAAAAGTCGGGGGAAGAGTGTAATGCCATCCAAATACAGGTCCGTACTGTCGGATATCGGCCAACTGGCAATCGATCAACTGACAGACCGCAACAAGGACCGCGAGCAGGCCCTTTCAGTGTCTCGGGAAGTCGTTCGGTTCTCGGCCAACGCCATACGGGCGGTTCACCGCGCCGACTTCGAAGAGGCCCGCGGCCTAATCGAAAGAGGGGCGGCCCGATTAGAAGAGGCCGAACATATCCGATTGGACAACCCTCTGATCTATAACGCTGGATTCATGAACGATGCCCGCAAGGAATTCACCGAGGCCAACGTGACTTACGCCGTGATTTCGGGCGGGCCGATTCTCAGCTTCGACGAGTTGAGAGTCGACCCGTCGTCCTACCTCAATGGGATCGCCGAGGTCATCGGAGAACTGCGACGCTACATCCTGGACGCCCTCCGCAACGACTCCGTTGACCGCTGTCAGGAGATGATGGACGTAATGGACGAAATATACGGTGTTTTAGTTACCGTTGACTTCCCAGAAGCAGTAACCGGCGGCCTACGCCATACGACCGACGCCATGCGCGGCATCCTGGAACGCACCAGGGGCGACCTGACCATAGCCATGCGTCAACATGCGTTGGAGTCGCGACTGGTCCAGTGGCAGGACAGCCAGGCAGGCACATAAACGTAATATGCCGGAAGTCCAGATCAGCTTCTTGAGCACGGGGTCGGGCAACTCCATAGCCGGGCACACATCGCTATCGCCGTGCAGTGTTCCGACGGCGCCCGGATGCTGCTGGACGCCGGCTCCGGGAATTCGGCCCTTCGCAACGGGGCGGAGTTAGGCGTTCGGGTAGAGGGGTTTGAAAACATATTACTCTCCCATCACCACCCCGACCACATGGCTGGCCTCCTGTTCGTCCAGTTTCAACGAACACTTGTCACCCACGAGGAATAGCCCGTCCGAGTTTACAGCACGGACGAGGCCCTCGAGGGTTTAAAAAGCCTCTGCCTGGCCACCAGACTCAACATATCTACTATAGACAACCAGTCAGGCCGGACCCGTGAAGGACGGGGGTGTTGCGCTGGCAACCCACCGAAATCGGCGCTACGGTGGATTTTGGGCTCAGGACTTCCGCGTCTCTCTTCTTAGTGGACTGCATTGAAGGGTCCATCGGTTGGCGAATCGAATCGGACGGAATCTTGGTGGTCTTTTCTGGAGACACCAGGTTCAGCCCAGACCTGGTCAGGGCCTCACAAAGCGCCGACCTCCTGATTCATGAGGTCTATTCCACCGAGCAGTACCGAGATCAAGCGAGTGCCGTCGGCCACTCAACCGCAGCGGAGGCAGGGACGGCTGCAGCCCAAGCCGGCGTCTCACAGTTAGTATTGACCCATATCACTAACGCCTTCCACACTGACACGGACGCTCTGCTGGAAGAAGCGTCGGGCCATTTTGCCGGCCCAATCCAGGCCGCCCGCGATTTGATGAAAGTTATAGTTAGGTAACAATCGTTTTTGCGACCGTGCCATTGCAATATCCTGACCTCGCAGTTGAACAGTGCGAGCAGGCAGTCAAAACCTTGGACTTCCGCAGCATCGACGTTGGCGACAGCGTCGCCGGCGTGGAACTTGCCAAGCCGAAGTTTGATCCGTTCTGGCCTAAATGCGAAAGATTGATGTGCTCTTCTTCATGCACCCACTCGGCCCCGTGGATTGGAGCCAAGCAGCCAATTGGCCGGAAGGGGACTCCTAATGAATACGATCGGCAAGCCGCTCGAAACCACGGTAGCCTTGTCGCATCCCATATTCTAAATCGTCCAAACTTGTCCCGGCTCACCAAAGGAACGTCGCACACTAAGCCGATAATCCAGTCACCATCGTTTGAACCCAGTCTGATTTAAGTCAATGTCGTCCGGTGGAGTGGGCTCTGGTTAGTCTCCCGAAGTCCGGGAGTGTCTGTCTAGTGCCGGACCAGAGGGTCGATTGGGACCGCGTTGGCAAAACCCGACACCTCTTCGAAAGCCGCGGCGGCGGACAACAGAGTGTACTCCTGTGCCCAAGGCGCCATGATCTGCAGGCCGACCGGCAATCCGCCTTGAGTGAAGCCGCAGGGGACCGAGATGGACGGACAAGCTGTCAAGGTTAGAGCATAGGTGATCAGCGACCACGTGATATAGGTCTTCAATTCCACACCGTTTATCTCCGTGGGGAACCTGGTGTCTATATCGAATGGCGGCACCGAGGTCGCCGGGCAGACCAGCAGGTCATAGCCCTCAAAAAACTCAGCGGTCCGGTGGTAGATGCCACCGCGGGCAATTTCCGCCTGTGCTACTTGATCGCAGGTCTGTTGCAATCCTTTTTCGATATTCCAGATGACTTCGGGCTTCAGTTGCTCCCTGTGCTGGTCGAGCAACGGACGGTAATTGGCCGCAAACTGGGCCGCCCGCAAAGTCTGAAAAGTCTCATCGGCAGTTATCAAGGCGATGGTTGCCTCTTCCACGGAAGCCCCCAGATCTTGGAACTTGGCCACCGCCTTGGTGCAAATCTCCATCACCTCGGCGTCGACAGGCGCGATGCCCAGGTCGGGAGAAAAAGCCACCCTCCGCGGCATGCTAGGATTGCGCACGGCCTCCTGAAAAGGAGTTTGTGGCGCAGCCATGCTGATTGGGTCTCCCGGATGCCGGCCAGCCTGGGCATCTAAGAGAAGGGCAACGTCTCCCACCGTCCGACCCATGGGGCCCTCCACCGACAGCGTGGCGAACGGCAATCCTCTGGGCCCGTAGGCAACCCGTCCTGGACTCGGCCGCAGACCCACTACAGAGCAGAAGCTGGCCGGTATGCGCAGGCTGCCACCCAGGTCACTGCCCGAACCAAGCCACAGCTGGCCGGCAGCCAGGGCTACCGCTGTCCCTCCTGAGGAACCGCCGCAAGTAAGGCGAGTATCCCAAGGGTTCCTGGTCTTGCCAAACACTTCGTTGAACGTATTGGCCCCCGCCCCGAATTCCGGCGTGTTGGACTTGGCCAGCACCACGGCTCCCCTACTTTCCATCGTTTCCACCAGGTAATCGGACCGCTCCGGAATGTGGTTGGCAAAAATGGGAGAACCTTTGGTGGAGCGCACTCCTTTCACATCCTTCAGGTCCTTGACCGCAATGGGCAGCCCATAGAGATACCCCGGCGGCGGTTCAGAGGGAGGTTCTTTCATCAGCCGGGAGGCATGTTCCCTGGCTCGGTCGGGGCACAGAGTGGGCAGGGCGTTTAACGGCCCGTCGGTCTCTTCGATGCGCGCCAAAGCCGCATCGATCATCTCCAACGGGGTCACGTCTCCATTCTTCAGCAGTGTTACTGCTTCCACAGCGGTAAGGGAATTTAGCTCATTCACGCTTCCAGTCCTCTTCTTCTTTCGAATGGCCCCTACTTTACGGCGAGTAACGTCCGGGGGCAACTTGCAGGAATTTACCACTCCTGGGGACGGACCTGGACCTTCGCCATGCCCATCATCTGGGTAATGTCCGACTCCACCGATCACCAACAGCTCTATTCTGGACGTCCGAGCAACACATACCCGACGGCTTCAGTTGGTGCTCCCGTGACGGCTGGATTAAGATCGTCACCCAGCTCTCCCAAAAGAAGGCCTAGACTTGCTACAACGCTGACAAAATAACCCGATACAATCGGCATTCTAGAGTATTCGAAGAAGTCCGCTTACACGGATCCTTTCGGGTCTGAGAGCTTTCCGGACGGCGTCCTGAATTTTGGGCCAGTTTATCTGGGACTCCTCTCTTGCCACACCCAAGCTCGTCCGACTATCATAGTGCCCATGGAATCTAGGCAGGTCAAATACACTCTTGGGCGTCTCTCCACAATCGAAGCGGTCACTTTTGGAGAGCCCGGTCAGCGCACTTTTAGGCTGGATTTGCACGCCGGACCGGCCTTCTGCTCGATCTGGATGGAAAAAGAGCAACTGTTTCAGCTGGGTGTCTACCTCAAGGACATCGTCGGCGCGCTGTCCGCTGAGGACAGAGCCAGGGGAAGCGAACCCAGAGAGCCGACCTGGTCTGGAGCAGAAGCTACCATTGACTTCAAGGCAGGGCAGTTCCTGCTCAGCCACGATGGCGAGTCCAATTCGTTCTACGTTCAGGTCTACGAACGTGGATCGGAAGAGGAGCACGAAGAAACAGAATCAGTAAGTTTTTGGATCACGGTGCCCCAGGCCACGGACCTTTCAGAAGAATCGCTGAAAATTTGCGCTGCCGGCAGGCCCACATGCTTTCTTTGTGGGCAGCCTATCAATCCGGACGGGCACGTTTGCCCACGCGCCAACGGGCACACGGTCCTGGAATCAGGATAGACAATGCAGGACTGGCGATGATCGTACGGAAGTGGAACGAGACGATTGACTACGCACACTTCTCCTCATGACGTAATTCGTCTGGGCCAGATCGTATCCCATCAGCTGACACGGCTCGGTTCCAACTACACTTTCCTGGTTAAGATCGAACACGAAGGCAACGATACCCTAGCTATCTACAAGCCTCGTGACGGAGAAGCGCCGCTTTGGGATTTCCCCAGCGGCACCCTCTACAAACGAGAGTACGCCGCTTATTTATTGAGCGATGCCCTGGGTTGGGATATTGTCCCGTTCACGGTTATTCGCGATGGACCGTACGGAATCGGTTCGGTCCAACAATTCGTAGACCACGACCCCCGAGAAAACTACTACACCCTAACTCCGAAACACGCGGCCCAACTCCAGGTCGTCTGCTGTTTCGACCTGATCGCCAACAGCACCGACCGCAAAGCAAACCACCTAATTCAGGACAGCAGAGGCAAGCTGTGGAGCATTGACCACGGGCTTACCTTCCATTCCGACATTAAGATCCGCACTGTCATTTGGGATTTCGGCAGTCAGCCAATTCCAGAACCGCTTCTGGATGCCTTAACCGACTTGGAGACCAAGTTGCAAGCGCCAACTGAACAACTGAACGGCAGTCCCAAGGAGTTGGTGAATACCCTGGACCCAGCGGAACTAGAGGCCCTGAAAGGACGGCTCGCCTGGGTGCTATCGGAGAGGACCTACCCCGGAACACCGATGCGTCGCCGCCGCCGTTAAGGGCCATCAACAGGGAAATCAAGATTGGGCATAGAATCGATCAATGCTGTGACCCTTGTGGTCCGGGACATGTCGAAGTCGGTGGATTTCTACAAGGACAAAGTCGGTCTGACCATCTTGTATGGCGGACGCGAAGCTTCCTTTACCAGCTTCAAGATTGGTGCCGGGTTCCTGAACCTGATCCTCGACATCCGGAGCCACCCTACCTGGTGGGGTCGCCTAATATTTCATGTCAATGATGTGGACTCGTTTTACAGCCGGTTGACGGCCGCTGGTCTTAGCCCCACTACAAATCCGGAGGATGCCCCGTGGGGCGAACGGTACTTTCATATCAACGACCCAGATGGCCATGAACTGAGCTTTGCGCGTCCGCTGGATGCAACCTAGAGCGGCGACAAGATCAGGCAGGCCGGGACAATTGTTTCCCGAAGTACCTCATGTCGATGGCCTCATGCTCCTATTCTTTGACCAGCCTGTAGCCGTTACTGGCGTCCATAGCCATCGCCGGCCCAAGCATAGTTGCCGTGGATAGGGTGATGCGGCGGAATCCCTTTTCGAGACAGAACTCATCGACCGTCGTCAGCAGTTGCATGCCGATTCCCTGGCGACGCGCCGACGACGATACACTCATGCGCCGCAGTTTCGCTTCGTAGTCGCTCCGCTCTTGAACCTGAACCACTCCCATGCCCTCTTTGAAAATATCCACCACCCAGAAGTGGTCTCTGGAGCGAGCGAGATAATGGGCCGGGATATCGGCCAGGTCGTCGGAGAGGGAATGTTCAACGTGCCGGCGCGCTTCCTCATCCAAGACCCTCGGCGAATTCCATAATCTCATCGGCAAAGAGCTGCCGCACGCGCTGGGCGTCATAAGGTACGAACGTTCGTGCTACCAACTCTTGCATCGGTTTAACTCGCCATAGAGATCACCGAGAGCGCCTAGGGGACAACATTCTAAATCTTCTGTGGTCTGTGTGATTTCCGTGGTTATGTCGCGTCAGACGTTCACTAGGAAGTTGATTACGTCGCCGTCTTGAACAGGGTAAGTCTTCCCTTCAGAGCGCAACACTCCCTCTTTGCGGCCTTGAGCGACACTGCCGCAGCGGACTAGGTCATTGTAGCGGATAACCTCCGCCCGGATGAATCCCCGTGAGAAGTCGGAGTGAATTGTCCCGGCAGCCTCTTGGGCTAAGATACCGTTTGGAACCGGCCAGGCCCGCACTTCATCCTCACCCACGGTCAAGAAGGACACCAGGCCGACAGTGTCGTAACAAACGCGCTTGACCTTTTCTATAGCCGGTTCGTCCAGGCCCAGCGCTTCTCTAAATGCAACGGACTCTTCCTCAGTCATCAACGCTAGGTCTTCCTCCAGTTTGGCGGATAGGGCCACCTCCCCAAGTCCGGCAGCCACCTCGGCCGTGAGTCCCAACCCGGACAGCGTTTGGGATGGCCCAGACTCGCTAGTATTAAACGCTACAATTACCGGTTTGGAGGTCAGGAGCTGAAAGTCTGACAGGGCCGCTTCCTCAGAATGGGTAAGACTCTGCTGCCGCACCGGCACGTCGCCTTCCAGTGCCTCTTTGACTTTACGCACGGCTTCTAACTGCGGGACCAAGGCGGGACGCTCGGCAGGTTTGGCCTTCTTTAGCCCATCGGTAAGCCGCCCCTCGGCCTTTTCAAGCGTTTCCAGGTCTGCCAGCGCCAACTCGCCCAACATCGATTGCAGGTCTCGCGCCGGGTCCACGCTGCCTGAGGAATAGTGTGCGCCAGTGTCGTCGAACGCTTGGACCGTCAGCAACATGGCATCGGCTCCTTGCAACAGGTTGCGTTGGCGTCCGCCCAACAACTTATTGTGAGACTCCCGGTCGACGGGAGGCAGATCCCAAAATTGGATCTCGGCAGGCACCGTCTTCCGCGGGGAGTAGATTTCCGTGAGGACGGCCAGTCTCGGGTCCAGCACTTTCACTACACCCACGTGCATGGGGCCACCACCACCGGCGCCGGTGGTGGTGGAATGCCCTGCGACGAGCGCGTTAAAAACCGTAGACTTGCCGCTCTGTGGCAGCCCGATGATGGCAATATCCATGTCTCGATTATATCCTCGTAGCAACGAATATAATGGGGGAGGAACCGCCCAGGTCAGTAGGACTGGAACAGACGGCCCCACTCGGTCTTCAACGCGGCGTCGATGCGGCTTCTGCCTTTGGTCTTTAGCCAATAACCATTGTGGTAAAGGTTGGACGCCAGGAAGGCCCATCCCACGAAAGGGCTCCTCAATAGCAGCTTCTCCAGAGGTTTCAACGGCCCCCAGTAGATCAGCTTTTGCCCACGGCTGGCGAAGGTATTCTCCACCCCAGAGAACTGCCAATCGACCCCGCTGATGTCCTCGCCTACCACATCGATCTTTGAGACGTCCCCGCAGCCCAG
>CAZYBD010000082.1:0-8434 GCA_964645515.1 uncultured Dehalococcoidia bacterium
GCAGGAGTTGACCCGGAGTTCCAGCAAAACGGCATTTTGAAAATAGCGTTTTCCGAAGAAGAGGCCACCGAGTTACTGGCGGGTCTAGAATGGCAACAGGAATTGCAGATGGGCCTGGAGTGGCTGGAAACTGATGAGTTGTTGCGCAGGGAGCCGGAAGTAAATCCTGAGATATTAGGTGGAGTATTTTCACCTCATGAAGCTAACGTCCGTGGGCAGAGGTTGGTGGACTCCTTGGTCAACGCAGCCAGCCGGCTCGGAGCGGAGTTTCGACAGGGTGTAGAGGCTATAAAGCTTCTGAGGAAGGGGGCTCGGGTTACTGGTATCGAAACGACTGCCGGACTCGTTAATGCGGGTCAGGTGGTCGTGGCGGCCGGTCATTGGACTCGATTGCTGGGGCAAGCGGTTGGTACGAACCTACCGGTCCGGCCCGTTAAGGGCGAGCGCATACTGTTGCGTAGGCCTGGGTTTGGCCTCATACGTCCGGTGAGGAATTTAGAGGCCTACGTGGTACCTCAGGTAGACGGCGACATCTCGGTGGCTGCCACTAGGACCGAGGGACGGTTCGACGAGCAGGTGACCGCTGGAGGAATTGCCACCTTGATATCGGAAGCGGTCAGGAGCGTCCCCGCTCTGGCGGAGGCAGAGTTCATCTCAGCTATTGCCGGGGTAAGGCCCGCCACGCCCGACGGCATCCCAGTGTTGGGTCCGGTACCGGATCTGGAGGGCCTGAGTATTGCCGCCGGACATGATGCTGTCGGCATCATGTTGAGTCCAGGAACAGCCGAACTAATGTGCCAGTATGTTCTCGACGGAAATACCGCTCCGTTGGAACCGTTCAGCGTCAGCCGGTTTATGTAGGCGACACGCTGGGCCTTTTTTCGGCTCGATTGAATCTTTGTCTAGAAAGGGCTAGGACCTGATGGACTCCAACTTCTTGACCACGTCGTCCGTGGAAACGATATGCCGGTGCAAGTTCATATCCTGAGGACTGAACCCAAGCGCGAGCCCCACCAACTGGGGCAAATGCAGGATCGGCATGTCGATGCTGGCGTCCTTGTGCTTTTCGGCGTCGGCTTGCTTGCCGTCCAACTCCAAGTGACACAGTGGGCAAGGTGTGACCATGCAGTCAGCGCCCTTCTCCCTGGCTTCCAACGTGTGGGTGCCGCACATTTCCAGCGAGCTCTCTTCGTTGGCGGACAGGATGGGGAAGCCGCAGCACTTTCCTTTGCCTGAAATGCTGGTCACTTCTCCGCCCAGGGTCTCAATGGTGCTTTCCAAGACCGTTTTCCGGCGTTCCCACCCTTTGGGGATCATCAGTTCTGGAGGACGGCGCAGGTAGCAACCGTAGAAGGGGGCCACTTTCAGGCCGGTCAGGGGTTGGACCACCAGTTCTTTTAGGTTCTCTAGTCCGAATTCTTCATCCAATACCCACAGGAAGTGTTTGACCTCCACTGTGCCTTTGTACTCCAGCCCCTCGGATGCCAGGTATTCTCGGTTGATCTGCTCACGGTATTCGGGGTTGGACTTCAACCGGTGGTTTGCTTGGGTGAAAGTCCCCTGGCAGGTGCTGCAAATGGTCATCATCATCATGCCCATCTGTTCGACTTTGGCCAAGGTTCGAGCGTTTATGGGGTCTGAGACCTCTTGGCTGAGGCAACCTGCACCGCTGCAGCCAACGTCTTTCAGCTCCGCCAGTTCGATGCCCAACGTCTCTGCGACCTTGACGGCGGCCGGATACAGCTCAGGGCAACCGCCTTTGGATACACAACCGGGATAAAACGCGTAGGCCATTATTTCTTGCTCTCCCATATTCGAAAGATGCTTTTTATTCTGTCGGCGCCGGGCCGCTTGGGGTGCAACATATAAGGTTTGGGGATTTTACCTCGCCTGAAAGCCTTGATGGCAAGCGGCAACTGTTTTAGCTGCCCCTTGATGTTCCACAACCCGCCTTCAGTATCGATGGCCAAACGGGTCTCGTCCAACCAACCCTTTGATTTGACTGAGGCAGCAAAACTCTTGTAGTGGCCTACGACCCCTCTGGTGCCGGCGCCAACTTTGATTGCGCGGTTTCGGAGAGCGAAAATCCGCTCGGTGGGGTCGATGCCTTTGGGACAGTGCTCGCTGGCCTCGTAGCAGTGGCAGCAGTCCCACATCCCTTCTTTTTCACTCAGTTTATGCAGTCGCTCCGTGGTCCTGGTGTCGCGGGGATCAGCGACCACTCTATAGGCTTTGGTGAGCGCCGCCGGTCCGACGAATTTCCGGTCCGCCACTAAACTGGTGCACCCTTCGTCGCAAAGCCAACACATGGTACAGCTCATTACTTTGCGGAGGTCTTTGATGGTCTCGTTTGGCACTTTGTGGCCCCGTTCCGGAGACGGCTCGGTAGCTTCGACCCACGGCTCTACCGCTTCGTACTTCTTGTAGACCATCTTTTCCATGTCGAGGGCCACGTCCTTGGACACGTTGATCAGCCGGATCGGTTCAACGGTCACCTCATTGTCATCGTTGGCCACGTCCGATACGGGAGTGCAACAGGCGATCCGGGTTTTGCGTCCGATGCGCATGGTGCAGTCGCCGCAAAATCCATTTCGGCAGGAGCCGCGGAAGGCCAGAGTGCTGTCTTGGTCCTCTCTGACCTGCATCATGGCGTCTAGGACGGTCGCGCTGTCGTCGACTTCCAAGGTGTAGTCTTGCAACTCACCCTTCTTGCTTCCGGAAGCCGGGTCGTATCGGTTGACCTTTAGGGTAATTTCCATTTAATGGCCCTCCTTTACGGGCTCCACTGGGTTATAACCACGGGCTTGTAGTGTAGGTTTGGTCCGTCCGGTCCCTGAGACGCGATGGTGTGCCGGGACCAGTTGGCGTCGTCGCGTTGCGGGAAGTCGTTACGGTGGTGGGCTCCGCGACTCTCTTCCCGGGCTAAGGCACTAGCCACAATTGTGTGGGCGACTTCCAGCATGTTTTCTAATTCTAGGAGAGTGGCGAGAGATGGATTATAGGTGCCGCTGGCACTGGGAATCCCGACACGCTGGTAGCGAGATTTCAGGTCTTTCACTTTGTCCAACGCCGCCGAAAGCCCTTGGGCGTCGCGGTAGATGCCAACCTGCTCGTGCATCGTCTTGGCCAGCTCTCGGCGCACAGAGCCGATGGTGTCCTCGCCACCGCTACGGGAGGCCATCATTTTGATGCGCGCATCTTGGTCCTTCACCAAACTTTCCGAGGCTTTTACCACAGAAGTGCTCTTGGCGTGACGGGCGGCGCTTTCTCCGGCCCGTCTGCCAAAAACAGCAGATTCCAACAGGGAGTTGCCACCCAGCCGGTTTGCTCCATGGACGCCCACGCAGGCCGACTCTCCGGCGGCATATAGCCCCGCCAGTGAAGTGGCACCGTTGACGTCAGTCTGGATGCCCCCAATCGGACGGTGCATCGCAGGCCGGATCGGGACCAGTTCTTTTTGTAAGTTGATGCCGCCCAACCTTTTCACCAGCAGTCGGGTCTCGGGCAGCAGGTCGTCCAACCGCTCTTCAGCAATGTGTTGGAAGTCGAGAAAAACGCAACCGTCGGTTCCTCTTCCTTCATCGATTTCCGTGGCAACGGCCCTGGCGGTCAGGTCCCGGGACGTCATTTCCAGTCCTTGCGGAGAGTAAGCCGACATGAACCTGTCCCCGTTATTGTTGACCAGGTAGGCGCCCTGCCCTCTGGCCGCCTCAGTCACCACCATGCCTGTCCCCTTGAGGGTTGTGGGATGGTACTGAACCATTTCCATGTCCATGAGCGGGACGCCGGCCTGGTAGGCCAACGCTGCACCGTCTGCGGTCGCGGTGAAGGCCGAGGTGTTGAGTTGGTACATCCGGCCCAAGCCGCCAGTTGCCAGTACCACCGATTTGGCGTAAACCGGCTGGACCTCTCCAGAGGACAATTCCTGGGCTATCACACCGCGGCATGTGCCGTCTTCGATCAGTAAGGACGTTACGAACCATTCGTTGTAGGTAGTCACCTGGTGTCTCAGAAGTTGCTCGTAGAGCACCTGGAGAATAATATGCCCTGCCGAGTCTCCTACGTAGCAGGTCCGCGGTCTGGAGGAAGCCGGGAATGACATCAGATCGATGCCTCCCTGCTCGTCACGGCTGAAAATTACGCCTAGGTGTTCCAAGCGTATGACGTCGTCGATGCCTTCCCGGCACAAAATTTCCACAGCATCCTGGTCTGCTAGATAGCCGCCGGCCTTAATGGTGTCTTCCGCGTGGGACTCCCAGGAGTCGCCGCCACCCAAGGCAGCGTTGATGCCGCTGTGAGAACCTGATGAATGACTTCTCAGAGGGTATACCTTCGACAATAGGGCCGCATCGGCCCCAGTCGTCTTGGCTGCAATCGCGGCGCTCATCCCGGAGTAACCGCCGCCGACTACCAATACGTCGTGTTCGGGCATATCTAGCTCGCTTTGCAAATAGTGACGCGCTTGTGCGCGGCATGGGGGTCCATTATAGGATTTGGCTTGACCGCGGTCAACAAAGCTACGCCGAAAAACGTGGCTCTGGAGCCGGCCTGTTGGGATGCCAGCCAATACTCATCTTGTAGCCGGCAAGGTTGACACCAAGATCCAGCCAATGCAGACTATCTGAACGGACTGCAAGGCTTGAAGTGGACTCTATGTCCGGACAAACCGCCTGTTGGTACTCGGCATGCCCTGGCTGGAAAGGGAGACTCGATGACAGAGCCTACGTCTCCAGGTGATGGCGACGGGCCGGTGGTCATCCTTTTGGGAGGAGCGCCGGGCACCGGCAAGACTACCGTGGCCAACATACTACAGGCCGAACTAGGCTTGTCTCATCACCTGAGCACGGGCTTCATACGCGCCTCAATCGCTCATCTTCTTTCTGAACCCCAAGCGCAGCTGCTCAAGCACCATACCTACGATGCATATCAGGACCTAGAAGGTGGAGCTTGTAACTCCGGCGCCTTGATTGACACAGATAGCGGCGAACGGAGCCGGCTCTTGGAAGGGGCGATACGGCAGTCGATGGTGCTAAAGCCAGCCATCGAATCGTGCATCAGCCGGGCCGTCCGAGAGGGCATCGGGATGGTGATCGAGGGCAGTCATTTCCTGCCCGGCGTCTTGGAGCCTGGAACCCTAGCGGCGACCCTCTTGTGCGTTCTAGACGTGCCCGACCGGCAGATTCTGAAGGAACGCGTCCTCAGCACCAACCATTCACGGCGCAGGCTTTCAGAGGCTCAATTGGAACGATTGGTCCACCTCCAAGAGGAAATTGTCGCCTTAGCCCAACTCCACCGTCAGCCGGTGATTATGAATGACGACCTCTCCGGAGTGATCCAGCAGATCCGTGGCTTGTTGGGCAAGTAGTAGAACCCTTCAGCTATGTCCTGACGACATACAGGTGACGATTAGTCTCCACTGACGCCGTGAACTCTTGGATTCTTTCTGAGTATTAGTTAGGCTCCTAGTTTGGATCTGTACCCCAGCCCGCCGGCAGTCGGGTGCTATGCGGTGCACCATGTCCGACAACGGCCAATGGGTGGACTTCACAGTGCCGTAGAATGATCATCGCCGGGATCTGGATGCATCTCAGGGACTTTTACCGCGCCCACAAATTCTGACTTGTACGCCCGACACCGACCGGCGATAATAACCTCCACTTGACCGGCCCGCGCTTGTTCGTTCGACCTGCTGATTTGGAGTGAAATCAGGTAAGCGGGACCGCTAAAGCACTAAACGGAAGAGAGGTATGAGGATGGACTGGGGAATGGCAAACCGGATGTCTCAACTGATCCAGCCGAACGGCCGTTGTATGTTTTTGCCTATCGACCACGGCTACTTTCAAGGTCCCACGCGGAAATTGGAGCAGCCCGGCGAGACCATTAAGCCGCTGTTGCCCTATTCTGACGCTCTGTTCGCCACCCGCGGTGTGGTGAGGGCGGCTGTGAATCCGACGACCACCATTCCGATTATTCTGCGTGTCTCCGGTGGCACCAGCATGGTGGGTGCCGACCTGGCCAACGAGGGGATAACCACCTCCATGGAAGATGCAGTGCGCCTGAATGTGGCGGCCGTGGGTATTTCGGTGTTCATCGGGTCCGAGTACGAAAAAGAGTCCTTGTTGAACCTCGGCAAACTGGTCGATGAAGGTGAAAAATACGGCATACCGGTGATGGCGGTCACGGCGGTGGGTAAGGAATTGGAACGGCGAGACTCTCGTTACCTCTCCCTTTGCTGCCGCATCTGTGCCGAGCTGGGGGCGAAGGTGGTAAAGACCTACTGGTGCGAAGATGGCTTCGACAAAGTGGTCAACGGCTGTCCGGTCCCCGTGGTGATGGCCGGTGGCCCTCAGGCCGATACCGAAGTCGAGGTCTTGGAGTTTGTCCACAACGGCATACAGAACGGCTCCGTCGGCATCAACCTGGGACGCAATGTGTGGCAGAGCGATCACCCAGTGCCGATGATCCGGGCGCTTCGCCATGTCGTCCACGAAAACGGTTCGGTCCAAGAGGCTTCGGAGATTTTCGAAAGCGTCAAAGCCGGCGAAGGCCAACTGGCCTCCGTCTCTGGATAACTAGCCACAGCTCGCACATATTGCGAAGTCGACGAATATATCTCCTCTCCCTCTGGCAGAGGGTCAGAGTGTCACCATTTGTGCCAAGAGGTTAAGCAAGATGCGTGTTGGGATGTACTACAACAACCAAGACGTACGCGTCGAAGAGATGCCGGTGCCGAAAATCGGTCCTGGCGAACTGCTGATCCAGGTCGAGGCCAGCGGTATCTGCGGCAGTGACGTCATGGAGTGGTACCGGGTACAGCGCGCCCCCCTTGTACTAGGCCACGAGGTCGCCGGGGCCGTAGTGGAAGTGGGTGCCGGAGTCGACCGCTTCCGTGAGGGCGACCGGTTGATCGTGACCCATCATGTGCCTTGCAACGCCTGCCACTACTGCCTTGCCGGACGCCAAACGGTCTGCGAAACGCTGCGGGTCACCAACTTCGAACCCGGAGGCTTCTCTGAGTTCCTGCGACTGCCGGCAATCAACGTCGACCGTGGCGCGTTTTCTGTCCCCGACGGCCTGGACTATGATCAAGCGTCGGTGGCGGAACCTTTGGCCTGTGTTTACCGGGGACAAAAACGCGCCAATATTCAACCAGGACAGACCGTACTGGTCCTGGGGAGTGGCCTTGCTGGCCTGTTGCACATAAACTTGGCCAGGGCATTGGGGGCTGGTAAGATAATTGCCACAGACTTGGTCGAATACCGCATGCAGGCCGCCCGTGGCTTAGGCGCCGATTTCGTATTCGCGGCGACAGACGATATTCCGGTGCTGGTCCGAGAGGTCAACGACGGCCGGTTGGCGGATCTAGTGATAGTCAGCACCGGCGCTCGCCCCGCCCTGAGCCAGGCACTGGAATCGGTGGACCGCGGCGGCAGCGTACTGTTTTTCGCCCCTACCGAACCCGGCATAACGGTACCGGTCTCCATCAACGACGTTTTCTTCCGCAACGATGTCACACTTACCACTACCTACGCTGCCGCTCCCGGAGACCTGGCCACTGCGCTGGAGATGATCGCCTCAGGCCGGGTTCAAGTGAGCGACATGATCTCTCACGTGCTCGGACTGAAAGATATCGGACTCGGTTTCAAGCTTACTGCCGAAGCTGCGGAATCACTGAAGGTAGTAATCCGGCCGCAGCAGTAGGAGTCCTACCGGTGGCCGCAAGGCCGCGGCGGTAGCCAGTGGCTGAGGGAGCGGCGAGACAGTAAGAATAGTAAGGCCCTTCCACTGCAATTTCCGCTGTGCGGCGTCTCAGGGTCGGTAAGCTTGGCGTATTACATTTCACGCAAGGGTTTAACTTTAGCAGCGACCTGAACGGTCTCTGTGCCTGCGTCGCCCGTCAGCTGCTCTGGGGAAACTTCACTGGTACATCGACCACTTAGCTCAAGAGGCCTGACTAGTGGGAGTCTGACATGCGGAAGGAGTGCTGGTGTACGGATACGGCCCTGGCTCACGTATTTCTAGAACGGCTCAGGAGATAACCAAGGCATGTTGGGGCCCGAACTGTCGCAGCAGTAACTGTTAAACCAAAGTCGGTCATAAATAGATTGACACCCCTTCCTCCGACTCGACCAAAAGCAATGTGCTCACGCCAATCCCACTGCGGAATCGAACCGCAACTCCTATTGCAGGATGGCCCATGGGTGACGGTTTACTGGGCCTGCGCTTTATCATTTGCTCTATAATTCAAATCCTGTCATTTGGGCCACCAATACCATTCTGGGTATATGAGAAGAGGATTTTTGTGAGAGTTTACTGGAGAACCGCGAAACGCGGCGAAAACTTGATGATTAGCCAGGACGATGGCGTCACAGAGGAGAGGATCGGCGGGTATAGGGTGACCAAAACGGGCATCGACGCCTGCTCCGCGCCTTTC
>CAZYBD010000083.1:0-6653 GCA_964645515.1 uncultured Dehalococcoidia bacterium
GACTCATCACGACTTACAGTTCTCTCGACTCCTGTCGTCCCATCCAACAGCGCATCATCGACTCCTGAAATTTCATGACCCACTTCCTATTCAGCTCAGAATATCTGCATAGACGTATGTCGTATCTATATACACCGCGATATAACTTCAACGTGAACTTATACCTATCAGAAGAGGGGACAAGATCAGCGATTATCGGAGGCCTAGTCTAGTCTGCATGAAGAAGTCACCGGTCACTCCGAAATAGCTGACGACCATCAATTGCGATACAGGAACCGGTCTGTCAGAATGAGATCCGGCGGCTTTCTCCCCTAATTCTCCTAAGTAACGCCGCCAGATAAGCGCCCAATTATCGCTGCCCGTCTAGGAGTATTGGTAAATGACAGATGAGTTGCTAAACCTACAGCCTGGTCAAGAAGCCAAGTACCTGTTGGCCGGTTGGCGCCGACAGTGGTCCGACGGCGGCGAAATATCCAGCGGTCTACCGCGCTACTTGATAGACAAACGCAAGGCCCAGCGCATCGGCGAAATGGGCCCCGAAGTCTCCAGGCTGTGCTATCCCTTCCAAGTCCCCGGGACTCACGACACCTACCGGCCCCGAGTTTCCTACCAAGACGGTCTGCCCAGCAAAGCTATGGAGCGGGAGAACGTTTTCTTCGACGCGGGCAATGGCCTGATTATCTTTTTAGGAGAGGAGCCCTGGTTCCGGTTGGACGTCTATGCCGATGCCTTCTTCCGGGCGGTGCAGGAGCTCGGAGTAAAGCAAACCGTGGCGGTGGAAGGCTACAACGGCGCAGCTCCCCCGGAAATGGAACGCAGTGTGAGCTGTATCTACAGCCAGCCCCACATGAAGGAAGTTCTGGAGCAGTTCGGATTGCGCTTCTCCAACTACGGTACGCAGCGCCGCAACGGCCCCACCATTGGGATGGCGCTGATCACCATGACTCATTTCGATCAACCTGGCCTGGAAATGTTCCGCTTGGGGGCCATGGTGCCCATGTTTCCTTTTCTCACACAGAACAACGACCCGGTGGGCATCAGCCGCGATCACCGGGCCTTCTACGACATTCTGCGTCGGCTAAACGCCATGCTGAAGCTGGATTTGGACCTGTCAGAGTTGCTAGCACTGGGTGAGGCCGAATCCCAGGAGCTAAAAGAAACGCTGGAGAAAATAGGGTCAACCAATTCCACAGCCAAAGAGCTCATCGACCGGGCCCACAACGACTTCAACTACGTCCCGTTCGAAGAAATGGTGGAATTGGATCCCGCTTTGGACCGGACCCTGGAAGACATCCTCCGCAACATTTCTGGTGGAGAGAAAGAGCCCTAGCTAGCCAGCCACCTCTTCCAAGACGCCCTGCGAAGAACAGACTAAGCCCTCTGGCTCGGTGGACGCTTCAATCAACTCTCGGCGCGATTTTATCCCTGGAACTACCCTATCTCCTATCGGCACTGCCATTCCTACTCCGTCGCGCCCAGGCACTGAACTGACGGCCACGGCGTCTAATTCACCCCATCCTCCACGTCCGGCTCGCCTGACCTGGTGGCGGGGTTCAAAGCGGCCTGTTCCAGCAAGTAATAGGCAACCCACCCCAGTCGGCTCCGAACTGCACTGCCCAAAAGTAAAGCGGCTACCCTTTAGGTCATCCACCGTAACTATACCGGGGGCTGACCGGGTGATGAAACGGGAGGGGGGTGAAGTTAATGTTCAGATCGAGCATGGCAACAACCCGACAGGGCTCATTCTACAGGCTCTTCATTTTGACGTAACTCTGCGCCCCATATCATGCTATATCTATTCCACCTGCTACAAAAACAGCGGCCCAAATGTCGAAGTCGGGAATCACGTACTCATTCCAGATCCACCTCCAGGTGCCAGAAGAGCGTCTGCAGGGCTTGGAGGACTACCACGTGAGCGATAGATACCACCCCAACTAACCTGGCAATTTCACTCCTCGGGTAGAGGATTGGCAGCGGCACCTAAAGGGCTTGGGAAATGGCGCGATCCAGGATATCGGCCGCTTGGTCCATCTGGGCTTCGGTGGTGGTGAACGGCGTGACGAACCGGAATACGGAGCCGCCGCGACGGACGCTCATGATTAGCCCGTTTTCCAGACACAACCGTCCAATTCGCTGCCCATCGCCAAACGCTGGCTCCCTGGTGACCCGGTCTTTGACTAGTTCAACTCCTTGGAGCAGCCCACGACCGCGGATATCGCCGATAATCTCGTGGCGTTGTGCCAGCCGTTCCAAGTGCTCTTTCCAGTAGACCCCTATCCGCTGAGCGACATCGACCAGCATATCCTCAAGGACGATGTCGCTGCTGGCGATGGCGGCATTGCAAGGCATGGGGTCGTTGGAGTGGGAGTGGCCGCCCACCAAACCCGTCTCCGATGCCTTCTCTTCGATCTCGTCGGTAGTGATCGCAGCGCTGATGGCCACGCCACCGCCAAAGTGCTTGGAGATGGTGAATATGTCGGGCACAACCCCTTCTTGCTCGAAGGCCCACATGGTTCCCAGCTTGCCCAGACCGGGCTGGGCTTCGTCTACGATCAGCATGGCCCCGCGTTCTTCGCAGCGCTGTTTCAGCTCCCGGAGCCACCCCTGTGGCAGCTCTATCACTCCACCGGCACTAAACAGAGGCTCGGTGCTAACACCGGCCAAGGGAGCGTCGGCCTGGGCATCCACTAGCTCAAAGCTGGTGTCCAGGCAAGAGTAGTCGCACGCCGGGCGGTCCTTACAGAACTTACAACGGTAGCGGTACGGAGCGATGATTGGGTAATGCCCCGGAGCGTAGGGACCGTAGCCCTCGTGCCAACCGGAGAAGGTAACCGCTCTAGTGGAGTCGTTCATGCCATGGAAACTAACGGCTGGACTGGCGAACTCATAGCCGCCGGTGTAACGCTTGGCTATGGCCATGGCGGCCTCGTTGGAATCACTACCGGAGGTGAGGAACATGGAACGGTCCATACCGTCCGGAGTGATCTCGGCCAAGCGCGCGGCCAAGATAATTTCCCGGTCGTTGAACATGCTCATATGGCTGTGTATGAGCGTCTCAGAGCTCTCTTGGAGGGCTTGAACGATTCGGGGGTGGTTGTGCCCCAAGGCGGCGCACATCTGACCCGAGTTGAAGTCCAGGTACTCTTTACCGTTGATGTCGCGTACTACCGATCCCCGGCCCCAGACCATTATTGGTCCGGCAACCACGTTCTTATCGATCCGGCTCCTGAAACTGTACTTCCGCGCCAGTTCCAAGAGTTCGGCCTCGGTGAACTGGGGCGTCATCGCACGCCTTCCAATTTGTCAGGCCTGAGCCTTGAACTTGTGCATAACATCTCTGCCAAAAGCGTCCAACTGCTCGAGGACTACGTCTACCGGCGTGCCCTCGAATCCCATGTCGTCCAAGTCCACGTGTCCAGCGAACAAGTTGCCGAATTTGGTTATCATCGTCTGAGCCCGGGCGTTCCCACACGGCGCTCCGGAGGGCCCATTATGTCTAATGCGATGTGGCCTAATTTTAAATTGGCTCGGCTGTTTGTCAACTTAGGGAAACTGGACTCCGATCGTTTATACCGGCCGCTTTCAGGCCACAATAATCCCCATCAGCTTTGGTAGAATTCGTTTAGCTGGTTAAAATTCGACATTGGTAGGCAGGAAAGCGCTGCCGAGCGGCACACCGATGGCTGAGAAAGTGACCGGAAAAAAAATTTTGATCGTGGACGATGAAGCCGAGTCGGCCATCCTGAAAGCGGTGCTCCGACGGGTCGAGCATGAAGACTGGCATGCGGTGGTAGTAGTTCCTGAGAACGGCTACCCTATCGGCGAAGAGTTCGCGGCAGCGGCTATCTGGTCCATCGAGGAAGATCAACCCGATGCGGTGTTGTTGGACGTAAGGTTTGGTGACCACAGGGACGATCTGTTCAAAGGCCTGGGAATCCTTGGAGAAATCATAGAGCGCTGGCCCAAGCTGCCGATCTTAATGTTCACTCAATACACCCAAGGTCCGGAGCGCGAGACCGCCGTTCGGGGCACTCTGAAGTGGGACGCTCCGGTGGACTTCATAGACAAGCTTGCCAGCCCCGACGAAGTGGTGCTACGGCTAAGGCGGTTAATCGGTACAGCACCGGAGGTCATCACTATAGGAGACCGGATACAGTTGAATCTGCGCTCGCGTCTGGTCTATGCAGAGCGGGCCGGCCAGCATCACCCGGTGTTAGATATCCAGGGCATGAAGTTCGAAATCCTGCAGGAGCTGGCGGCGGCCTGGTACCGAAGTCCTGGAGAACTGGTGCCCTTCTCTCGCCTAGAACGTTACTCGGAAGGTGAGGACCCACGGGCGTCGCTGCGGGTCCGGATCAGGGAGATCAAGGATGCCATAGGCAGGGCGATTGGAGCGAGGTTCGGCCCTACCGAGCTGATAATCAACGTCAGGGACCAGGGTTACCGATTGGTCCCGCCCAAATCATGAGAGTCGCGATACCACCACATTTGGTCACTCCGGCCAAGGTGTTCGCCGGGGTAGTCGCAGCAGCCGGGGTTGTATGTCTCATTCTGGCTCCGATTATTGGCAGCACTGCCTTCGATAACCTTTGGGGAGTCGAACCGCTTACCTATATCGGCTGCGTGATGCTGATTGCGGGGTTGGCAGCGGCCGCCATAGTGTACGTTTTCCCGGAGGTGGCCAACCGAAACGGGAGAGCGTGCCTAACCAGTGAAAATGAGATACGCCGGTGGAGCCGGACCACACAACAGTATTTCGAGCTCTTCGACCATGACTTGGGACGCCCGCTGAGACGCATCGCAGGCAAAGAAAGGGAGTTGCGAGCGGTCCTACGTGCATCAGCCCAGGCTGTTAGCCCGGCAGTGACCGACCTACTAGACGAAATCGAACGCCAGACCCCCAACTTCCGGTTAATGCTGTCCAATGTCCAGGTGCTGATCCAACTTGAGTCACCCGGCATCCTGCCCCAACTGACCCCTGTGGAGCCTTCGGAAGTGGTCCGCCGCATCGCGGACCGATATACGCCGGTGGCGTCGGAGGTGGGCAAGGAAATTACCTGGTGGGCCGAGCCTACGGAATTTGGTATAGTCTACGCTGATCCCGGCGCCATTGAACACATCGTTACCAATCTGGTGGACAACGCCGTCCGCTTTGCAGCCGAGCACGTAGAAGTCAAATTAACCAAGGACCCCACCCATTTCTTTGTGCGAGTGTGGGACGACGGCCTCGGAATTGGCTCGCAGTACCTCCAACACCTCTTCGACCGCGGCTGGACTCCCGAAATGGCGCGGCAGGAAGAGAAGACCAGCTCCGGACTCGGCCTGTTTATCGCCCGTACACTGGCATTGAGGTCTGGCGGCGACCTGACCGTAGACTCTAAGACCGAGCCGGACAGCAACCACCACACGGTGTTCCTGCTGAGTCTACCACTGAACAACTCCCAGCAGACCCTGAATTGACACACTGATTTACGATCAATAAACGGTGCTTGGATCAACCTGGACAAAATAGGGAAATCAAATGCTCTGACCCACTCGAATCTGCCCAGCGCCACTATGCGCCGGTCAGCGGTTCTTGCCCTCATATTTGCGGTATCAGTCCTGTCCCTTTCGGCCTGCTTCTCGCAAGTGGCTAGAGACGGAATATCAACCCCAACCGCTATGGCACCAACACCCACCGATACCAGCTGGCCCGCCGGGCCCCCTCCCGCATCAACTCCGTCACCCTTGCCCGAACCGACGACAGTTCCGTCTCCCAACCCTCCTCGCGGTCCCACACCAGAACCCGGGCTCGTCCTTCAGGTCCGGGCTCCGGCCAACGGCACCACCGTTCCAGGCGGAGCGGTAGTCGTGTTCGGGCGGACTTCGGCGAGGGCTCTGGTGACGGTCGCCGATACGCCAGCCACGGTGGACGCCAACGGCGGTTTCCGAGCCGAAGCCGAGCTCATTCCCGGGGTCAATACGATTAAAATCGTGGCGTACGACGAGGTAGGCAACCAGGAATCGGCCACCATCATGGTTACTTCTCTGGCGTTGCCTCCACAACCGTTTCTGCTGTTGATCACCGAGCCACAGGATCAGAGCATCGTCACAGACCCGAACCTCCGTCTGGCCGGGCGAACCGGCCCGCTGGCGATAGTCAGCGTCAACGGCGTTTCAGTGGCAGTGGACCCGTTTGGCACGTTCGCGACCGTGGTCACCCTAGAGGCCGGCCCCAATATTATCGACGTGGTCTCGACCAACGACGACGGCCAAATCCTAAGTACCGTAGTAGCGGTGATTTACCGGCCGGCCGAGGAACAGCATTGACGAGACGTAACACATTGGTAATTGTGAGTATGGCAATCTGGAATCAATGTAAACCGGCTATTACGGGCTGCCAAGAGGAAGGCGTTTGGCTCTAGGGATTGAAAACCCGGTTGGTAGGTGCCAAAAGGCACGCCTCGCTGGTCTGGTGCTAGTTGGTGCGGCGCTAACTTTCCTTTTGCTCTGGCCTGGGCAGGTTTCGGCCCAGCCCGATGGAGAGTGGAGCACCACCCTGGGAGGCGAAGCCGACGACTTCGCCCACGTCGCCATTCAGTCCGACGACGGAGGGTATCTAGTTGCTGGCGAAACAGGTTCGGCGGGCACAGACAGCCAAGACGTTTGGCTGG
>CAZYBD010000084.1:0-13068 GCA_964645515.1 uncultured Dehalococcoidia bacterium
TCTTTCACGTGCCACCGCATGGCGCGCGGCCCGGGCCCGTCGCCCGCAAAGGTACCGTCCATTACCGCAAAAATACCTGGGTGAATTTCCTGTTGGATGGCCAGCAAGTCCACGAGAGTCTCATGGATCACCGAATGAGTCCAGTGGCGTTTCCGGTGCAGCAACCCGCCGAACGCGTTCTTCATCGCACCCGTCATGGTGGTGAAGACGTGGGTTTTCATTGTGGGCAGATGGACGATGTTGGTCCCTTGAAACATCTCAGGAATCTGGATACCTTCTGGGAAAATATCGTCCAGAACCAGCATTTCGGCCTTGGGTTTGTATTCGACCCAGCGGTTGGGCCAACTATCTAAATGAACCGCAGGCAGTCCGACCTTATCCTGGACGCCCTTGTGCTTGTTGTTGGCCTCGCCTTCGTAGGAATCTACCACCACGGTCCCGTTATGCGCCGCGACCAAGTCCCGGTGACCGAGTGCTTTCAAAGCGTTGACAACGCCCTCAATCTGCCAAGGCGAGGTGGAGCAGCCGGGGTACCAATGCTGCCAGGAGATATTGACCTTGAGCAATGTCTTCAATTCCGGCGACAGGTATTGGGCGACACCGGCCAATTCCATAGCTCGGCCCATGTCCTCCAACACCGTGTCGGAACTGGTAGCCACCACTGCCACCACCGGAGCCCCGTTGCCGCGGGCTATCGATGTAAGGGATGACTGAGTCTGGTTTTCCTCGGGGCTCCGCATCAAGAACACTCCTGGTAACCGTCTGTGCTCAACTGTTGGCCAGTAGGACCACGGCGGCGACCGTGATCCAACCCACAATGGACAATATCAACGGTATGTCACGGATAATGAGTTGTTCCGGAGCCTCGGCCTGGTCACTGCTGTTTAACAAATAGAGGTACCGGAACAGACCGAACGCCACGAAAGGCAAAGTAAACAGCATGGTGTTGTTCTCGGGAAGATTCTGCGCTTCGATGGTATACAAAGTATAACTAAGCCAGGCGGCAGTCGCGGAGATCGTCAGCAGTTGACCAATGAACTGGCCGGAGTAGGCCTTCAGCACCGATCGCTGGTCTGCTGCACCGTCCCCGGCAAGCCTCACTTCCGCGTACCGCCGCCCCAGAACGATAAACAGTGCGCCGGCCCCTGTGGTGGCGTACAGCCAAGGCGAAGGAGTTACATCGATGGTCAACGCTCCCGCCGCAGCCCGGATCACGTAGCCGCTGGTCACCGCAAAGGCGTCCAAGAGAACGATTCGTTTCGCGCCCAGAGAGTAGCAGACGTTGATCCCCACGTAGATAAGACCGACCAGACCCAAGACCCAGTCCAAGACAGTGGCCACTGCCAATCCCGCGGCGACCAAGACCATCACCGACCCTATCGCCGCTGAAAGGCTGACCTGGCCCGAAGCAATGGGCCGGTTCCGTTTCACCAAGTGCTGACGGTCGGAATCGCGGTCCCAGAGGTCGTTCATCAGGTAAACGGCACTAGACATGGCGCAAAAGGCCACGGCCACGAGAATAAGGCGCACCACCAAGTCGGGCACCAAGTCCAGGCTGTCTGGGGACCACGCGACATCGATGGCGAAGACAAACGGCAAAAATACCAGGCCGTTTTTAACCCATTGCAACGGCCGCATGGCCTTTAATAACGCCAACGGCTGGACGGCGAACACGCCTGGTCTCACGTCGTCCCTGGTATTAGCCACGGTTCATGCAATGTCCAGGCCTTATGCCGAACTGGTCCGGCGGCCTTCTTTGGAGTTCCTGCACTGTAGCGAAGGGGCTATCCTTGCGCTTAGAGCGCCTGGCACTGAATCCAGGCATACTAACCAGCCACTCAGGCGGGCAAGACTTAGGAGGTCGCACGGAGAGCACCATACCAGGCCCCCAGGCCCGCCATGGTGGCGTAATAAAAAGTGAAAACCACCACTCCCGCCCACAGCAATGCATGATTGAAGTCACTAAATACCGTTACTATGACCGCGCCGATCACAAACACAATGAACATCAACAGTCCCACAATCGACCCGAGGGCCAGGGACTGGCGACCGGTGGAACCCGGTATTGGTCCCACTGAGATGATCCCGTAATACCCGCCGATGAATGGCCCAAACGGGATTCCAATAAAGTGGACAATGGGAATTAGAGCCACAGCAATGATGACCCCAAAGGCCACCATTACCCCTTTAAACATCGCTCGTGCCTGAAAACATAGCCTCACGCAGCAGTTGGGCAAAAAGTTGATCGGAATCGTCTCGATGGCAAAGTCTATTCACGCACCCTAAGAATATTATAGGCCTATAGTCGGCACTGGCGAAAGCTTGGTCCAACCCACCAATCGACAACGACAGTGCAGGAGTCGTCTGACGTGACAGAGGAATCCCTTCCGATGGAAAACATCAACGACTCCCAGTACGCCAGGTTGATCTGGCTACAAGACGGACGCTACCGGGCACGGCGTCGATGACGGTCCGTCCACACTGTCTGCAAAGCGCGGGCACCGTGCCCGGCGGTCTGATCGCCGTCCTCGCCGACACAACTTTCTTCCATGCAATCCGATCCCTACTGAAACACGGCACAACCGTCGAGATGAAACTGAATTTTCTGGCGGCGGTCAATGCGCCGTCCCTGACCGCCACCTTGATGAACGCAGGCGGTCTGTTGATAGCGACACAGGCCCAAGTGACCCGCAGGGGCCCAAACCTGATCCCCCGGAAACTGGGCACTTACTTCGTCACACAACCCTAGTGTTAATTTTCAGTCGGCATGAGGCGAAAACCACCGGGCGCATTTTGGCCCGATTGCTGCGAGAGTGGCAATTCCCACAGAACAATCGAGGCTGATGCAAGCGTCGGCTTGATTGTTGAGTGAATGAGTCGACAATCTTGGAAATGTATCCCCTCTAGTGTATAATTCTGACCGGCCCCTACGATCGGAGGTGCCTTAATGAAAATCCCCATGAAAGTAGACTACGGCGTGAGGGCCTTGGTCGAACTGGCTCTGCACTATGGGGATGGGCACGTTCAAACGTCCGAAATCGCCATCAAGCAGGGCATACCAGAAGCCTACTTGGACCAGCTGATGTCCGCGCTCAATAAGTTCGGTTTTGTCCACAGTAGGCGTGGCCCCCAGGGCGGGCACGTCTTGGCCATGGAACCCAAGGACATTACGCTGAGCATGGTGATGGCCAAGCTGGACGGCAACAATTCCCCACTCGACTGCTTGGCCAACCCCGACGACTGCGTTTTCTCAGATTCTTGCGCTCAACAAGAGGTCTGGAAATCGGTGGAAGACGCCATTCGGGACCTGCTGAGCAACATCAGCGTCGCTGATCTGGCGGACCGTCAGTTAAGCCTGACGAGGCAGACCGTCTGATGGAGCTTATTGCGGGATTCCAGCATCTTAAGTATGTCGAAGCGAGGCGAATGCGTTCGATTGACAAAGGATTAGGCCAGCTATAGACTCGAATTGCTGATGAATCCGCCCATTAAAAATTCGAAAACACGCTGCACCTGTCCGCCCACATAGAGGGCGGACCTCGTCACTGACGAATTGAAGCCTACGCCCACCCGACGAGGGTTACCCGAGACGGTAAGCGCAGGCTTTTTATTTGACCAAATCGCAGGAGGACCCAAGAAATGGCCCAGCCTTTAGCACTTACGCCAGAGCAAGTAAAACGGTACAGCCGCCACATCATCATGAGCGATGTTGGCAGTAAAGGCCAGCGGGCATTAATGCAGTCCAAGGCGCTTATCATCGGCGCCGGCGGTCTGGGATCACCTTCGGCCATTTATCTCTCGCTAGCCGGCGTTGGCACCGTAGGCATCGTCGATTTCGACATCGTTGAGCTATCCAACCTGCAACGCCAGGTGCTCCACCACACCTCCGACGTGGGCCGGTCCAAGGTTCAGTCGGCCTACGAGAACATCAAGGCCTACAACCCAGACGTAAACGTAGTGCTGCACGAGACCCGGCTGGAAGCCGACAACGCCATGGAAATCATCAGCCAATATGACCTGGTGATAAACGGCGCAGACAATTTCGCCACCAGGTACCTGGTAAACGATGCTTGTTACTTGCTGAACAAGCCCCTAGTTGACGGAAGCATCCTGATTTTCGACGGTCAGGCCACGGTGTTCCTGCCCGGCGAAGGCTGCTACAGATGCCTGTTCCCATCGCCGCCCCCTCCCGGCATGGTGCCTAACTGCGCCGAGGCCGGGGTATTGGGCGCTCTCACGGGACTGGTGGGCAGCATCCAGTCCACCGAAGCCTTGAAATATTTCTTGAGGATCGGAGAGTCGTTGAGCTCCCGCCTTCTCTTGATAGATGCCTTAAGCATGAGTTTCCGGGAAGTACGGCTCAAAAGGAATCCTAACTGCCCACTTTGCGGTGACAATCCGAGCGTGACCGAGTTGATCGACTACGAAGTGTTCTGCGGTCTTGCCGAGCCCCAGGAAGAGGCCGCCGCAGCCGCCTTAGATTAGGAACGGGACGAAAGTCAGGCCCCGGCCAATAATCTGGGGGTACCAACTCCAACAGATCGGGTCATATGCTAACAAGGTCAACTTACAAAGGAATACTGGCGACGATCGGCAACACGCCGACGGTAGAACTGCAAAACATGAGCCCCAAGAAGAGCGTTCGCATCTTCGCGAAGTTGGAGGGCGCCAACCCGACCGGCAGCGTCAAAGACCGGATAGCTCTCAGCATGATAGAGCGCGCGGAAGCCAACGGGGAACTCAGCGGCAAGCGGACGATTCTCGAGCCGACCAGCGGCAACACCGGGATCGGCTTGGCGATGATCGGGCGACTCAAAGGCTACAAAGTAGCGGTGGTGATGCCAGAGAACGTCAGCGTAGAGCGCATCCAGCTTTTGGAAGCTTACGGTGCTGAGATAATCTCGTCCGACGGATCCCGAGGAACCAACGGGTCCATTGAGGTCGCCCAGGCACTGGTGGAGAAAAACCCCCACGATTACCTCATGATGTACCAGTACGGCAACAGTGCCAATCCGGGGGCCCATTACGAGACGACCGGGCCGGAAATAATCGACGCACTCCCCAAAGCCGATATGTTTGTGGCCGGTTTGGGCACTGGCGGGACGTTGATGGGGGTGGGCCGCAGACTGAAAGAACACAACCCACATGTCAAGATTGTGGCTGTGGCCCCAGAACCCGAAGACTTCATTTCTGGGTTGCGCAGCCTGGAGGACGGGTTTATCCCGCCAATCCTCGATATCAACATGCTGGACTCTCGGATGCTGGTCGGCAGCTTCGATGCCTTCCACACCACCAAACGTCTACTGAACGAAGAGGGGATATTCGCCGGAGTCTCTTCCGGATCAGTGGTATACGGCGCCATCCGACAAGCCGAGCGCATGGAAAAAGGAGACATCGTCTGCCTTTTGGCCGACGGCGGCTGGAAGTACCTCAGCACTAGTTTATGGACTAAAGACTACGACGAACTCCGCCACGAATCCAGAGGCAAGATTTGGTGGTAAAGGGTCAGAATATGGCCTTCATTTCTCGTAGACGCTGGCAGCATGGAGAGCTAAAAATAGCGGACTAAGGGCGCCTTGAATGCACGGAGTTGACAGGTTTCCCAAGCACCTTATGGGACCGGCATGGGGGGGGTGAGGCAGGAGTAGAATTACTTGAAAGGACTCAGGAGCGATGCTATACTGGCGCTACATGGTCCTTCCTTTTAGAAAGCGGGGTGCACCCCGCTTTCTTGTTGATGGAGACATAGGTTTCCACGAGGATTTGGGAGGGGGCTGAACGATGAAAAGCGATTTTCTAATTGCGTTGACTCAGTTGGCGGCGGAAAGGCATCTGCCCAGAGAACAAGTCCTGGGCGCCATTGAAGTTGCTCTAGCGTCGGCATTTAAGAAAGACAACCCGGCGTCCGGACAGAATATTTCGGTTACGCTGAACCCCAACACTGGGGAGGTAAGCGTATACGCCCTCAAAACCGTGGTGGAGTCGGTTGAAGACCCGGACCGCGAAATAACGCTGGCCGACGCCAAATTCATCAAAAAGACCGCCGGCATCGGGGATGAAGTCGCGGCTGCCGAACCGTTACCTCACAACGCCAGACGTATTGCCGCCCAGCCCGCCAAACAGGTGGTGCTTCAACGTCTGCGTGAGGCAGAGCGGGAGCTCCTCTTCCAGGAGTTCCAGCAGCACGAGGGCGACATCGTCTCAGGCATGATCGAACAGGCCGAACCCGGCCGTTCGGCCACACTAGACCTTGGCCGGGCCCAGGCCATCCTCCCCAACGAAGAACAGGTTAGCACCGCGCGGTACCGCAAGGGTCAACGCACCAAGGTATACGTGCTGAGTGTGAGGAGCGGTCCCAAAGGCCCGGAGATCCTGGTCTCCCGCAGTCATCGCAACATGCTAAAACGACTATTCGAGATCGAGGTTCCTGAGGTCTACAACGGCGTCGTCGAGATCAAGGCGATCGCCCGAGAAGCCGGTTTCCGCAGCAAGATCGCGGTCACCGCAACTCAGCCTGGAATCGACCCGGTAGGTTCGTGTATCGGGATTCGCGGAAACCGCATCCAGAGTATCGTAAACGAGCTCCAGGGCGAAAAAATCGACATCGTATCGTGGGACGAAGACCCCAAGGATTTCATAACCAAAGCCCTGAGTCCCTCGGAACCGGTCCACGTAGAACTGCTGGAGGCGGAACAGACTGCCATAGTGGTGGTACCGGACCGGCAGCTATCTCTCGCCATCGGTAAAGAGGGCCAAAACACTCGGTTGGCGGCCCGTCTCACCGGTTGGCGCCTGGACATCAAAGGCATGACAGAGTGGGGCGAGATCCGCGAGGCTCGGTTAAATGGCGCGGCGGCCGCAGCGGAGGAAGAGAAGGAAGAGGCGCTGGAAGAAGCGGAAGAAATACTGGTGGCCGAAGAGGTTGTAGCCGTTGCAGAAAAGCTCATAGAAGCTGCGGCGGAACTGGAATCTGCCGAAGAGGCGGTTGCGGTGGCCGAGGAGCCCCAGGAAGAACTGGCCGAAGATAGCATCCTCGAGGCGCTCATCAGAGAAGAAGAAAGTGCGGCAGTCTCCGAAGACGCTACTCCCGAAACCGAAGTCGGGCTTGGTTTGAGCGTGGACGATCTGAACTCCTTCATCTTGGAAGAAATGGAGCCTTTGGAAGACGATGAGGAAACGGACGGGGAAGACGACGAGGAGATCGGCAGCAGCGTACAGGACCTAGGGGAGTTGCCAGTGCTCACCCCGGACGCCGGCAAGATTCGCTTCGCAGAAGATATAGTGGAAGACTTCCGCGGCCCCCGCCGCCGGACCGATCGCTCACGTCGCAGTGGGGGCAGTGGCGCCCGCCGTGGCGGCGGGGGCCGCTAGAAAACCGGCGCCCCGTAGAGGCCAATCGTTGCCTAGGAAGCGGCACGTCCCAGAACGTAGCTGCGTTGCTTGCAGCAAGAAAGTCCCCAAGCAGGAGTTGGTACGTGTTGTGCGAACTCCTCAAGGCATAGTTACCGTGGACTCCAGTGGTAAAGCCCCCGGACGGGGCGCCTATCTGTGCGGGTCTCCCGAATGCTGGAGCCGGGCATTGGAAAAGGGCAGCTTATCGCGCAGCCTGAGGGTAGAACTGTCCGCCACAGACCGGGAACAAATGCGGATCTTCTATCAGGAAACGATTGTCAAAGATTAAAAAGTGGACGGATAAATGACTTCCGACGGAAGCTCAACAGCAGTCGACGACCAAGGTAAATCTACTAGGGCACGCCGGGCAGCAGGAGACAGGCGTAACGCCCAATCTCGTGCGCTGGCACTGCCTCAGACCATGACCGTCCAGTACCTGGCAGAGGTGCTTGACCAGTCGCCCATAGACGTCATCAAGCAACTAATGCGAAATGGCATCATGGCCTCGATGAACCAGGTAATCGACTATCCTGTTGCCACGCTGGTGACCACGCCCTTAGGCATACGGACCACCCTGGCCAGTGAGGCCACAGCAGCCACCGGCAAAACCGCAACACAAGGCGTCGGAGACGGTGACGCCGATCTGGAACCCCGGCCTCCGGTGGTAACCGTACTTGGCCATGTGGACCACGGGAAGACCTCGCTTTTGGATGTTATCAAAAACTCCCGAGTGGTCGACCGTGAAGTTGGCGGGATAACCCAACACATCGGCGCCTACCAAGTGGAGGCTCAAGGCAAGCCAATAACCTTCCTGGACACTCCGGGCCACGCGGCGTTCACTGCCATCCGGACCCGGGGCGCCCAAGTCACCGACATCGCCATACTGGTCGTCGCTGCGGATGACGGGATCATGCCTCAGACCCTTGAGGCCATGAACCACGCCAAGGCCGCACAGGTGCCCATAGTTGTAGCCATCAACAAGATTGACCTGCCTGGGGCAGACCCGGAGCGGGTAAAACGTCAACTCAGCGAAAATGAACTGCTGGTGGAAGACTGGGGAGGGGATATCATTTCGGTCAATGTCTCGGCACAGACCGGTGAAGGCATCGACAACCTGCTGGAAAACATCTTGCTGGTCGCAGAGATATCCGAACTGAAAGCCAACCCAAACAAGCCTGCGTCCGGAGTGGTAATCGAAGCCAAACTGGATCGCAAACGCGGTCCCAGCGCCACGGTCCTAGTGTCCGACGGCACGCTAAACATCGGAGATTACATTGTGGCCGGTTCCGCCAGCGGCCGAGTTAAAGCCATGGTCGACGACCAAGGCAGGGCGGTGGAGACGGTCCTCCCCGGCACCCCGGCTGACGTCCTGGGGTTTGGCTCGCTGCCGGAAGCGGGCGATCAGATAAATGTGGCCAGCAGTGACAGAGCGGCCCGGGCCATGGCGAGTGAAAGGGAACGAAACCACGGCACGACACCCGGCCAGACCAGGGCCCTTACCCTAGAAGAAGTCGTTAACCGCGTGGACGCGGGGGACGTCAAAGAACTGAACCTCGTACTAAAGGCCGACGTCCAGGGCAGCGTGGAAGCCATCAAACAATCGCTGGAGCGATTGGTTGAAGAAGACGCAAAGGTACGAGTTTTGCATACCGCAAGCGGCGCTGTGACGGAATCGGACGTGCTTCTGGCCAGTGCCTCTGAAGCCATCATCATCAGCTTCTCCATCGGCGCAGAACCCGGCGCAGAACGTTTGGCCGACCGAATGGGCGTGGAAATCCGCCATTACAAGATCATATACCAGCTAATTGACGACATCGAGCTGGCACTTCACGGAATGCTGGAGCCGGTCTTCACCGAAGTGGTGGTAGGCCGCGCCGAGATCCGTGAAGTATTCGAAGGCCGGCGAGGCGCCCAGATTGCCGGCTGCCGGGTAACCGATGGCCGGGTGATCAGGAACGGATCGGTGCGTGTCCTGCGGGAAGGCGAAGTACTTGCCGAAATCACAATCTCCAGTCTGCGCCATTTCCGCGACGAAGTGAACGAGATGAACGCTGGCACCGAGTGCGGCGTAGTGTTGCAAGGGTTCAACGACTTTCAGCAGGGGGACCTGTTGGAGGTTTATCGCCAGGAACGGGGTCGACGCTAAATCGCTCCGCAGGCACGCTACCTTCCCTACCCCGCCACTATTCCAAGGGGGAATGCGTCATGTCCAGACGCTTGGACCGTGTCAACGAGTTGCTGCGGACGGAGATCAGTCAGTTATTGGTCCGGCAGATCAAAGACCCCAGACTCAGTGGTGTGATCAGCGTTACTAGGGTCAGCGCCTCCAGCGACCTACGCACGGCCCGGGTGTACATCAGCGTCATGGGCGAAGAAGAAACCAAACGTACGGCGTTGGACGGTATCCAGTCGGCAGCTTCCTTCCTCAGACGGGAACTACGAGACCGGATCGCACTGCGTCACACCCCATTCCTCACCTTCGACTTGGACGAGTCCATGGAAGAGGCCGACCATATCCTGCGCCTTATGGACACTCTGAGTCCTCCTCCCACCGAAGACGGTTCCAGCTCCAACGACAGTCTTTTAGGTCCGGCGGCCCACCCACCGGGCGGCGACTAAGATGCCCAGAAATAGGACCAACAGCCAGCGCCCGCTGTTCAACGGGTTTATCAACCTATACAAACCCCCAGGGATAACGTCCATGGACGCCCTGCGCCAGGTGAAACGAGTAGCCGGCCAGAGTCAGAAAGTTGGGCACGGCGGCACCATGGACCCCCTTGCCAGAGGAGTTCTTCCGGTTTGTTTTGGCCAGGCTACCCGCTTGATGGAGTACGTCGTAGGCGGGACTAAACGATACAAGATGGACATTACCCTGGGAGTCGCCACTTCCACATACGACGCGGAAGGAGAAGTGATCAAAACCGGCGATGCCAGTTCCATTACAAGAGAGGCACTAGAAGCCGCACTTCCGGCGTTTGTAGGTAACATTCAACAGACGCCCCCGATGTACAGCGCCGTCAAAGTCGACGGACAACGCCTCTATAAATTAGCCCGAGCCGGGCTGGAGGTCCAACGGAAGTCCAGGGCCGTCGAAATTCACTCAATCCGTATCGTTGAGCTAGCGCCGCCCCAACTGACCCTAGACGTGGAGTGCGGCAAAGGAGTCTACATGCGTTCCCTGGCCCACGACTTGGGGGAAGTACTCGGTTGCGGCGGGCATGTTTCGGACTTGGTCCGGTTGCGCTGCAGTGGGTTCCTCGCCGACGAAGGCGTGACCCTGGAACAACTTTCGGAACCCGGGTGGCAGCAGCACCTTATGCCTGTGGACTGGGTCCTCCGCGACCTGAATAGCATAACCGTGGGTCGGCACGCCGAGGACTTTCTCAGGCACGGCCAGTCTGTCAGCCTGGGACGACCCGATATGAATGCCGGTTACTTAGAACAATATAGAACCTACAACAGCCAGGGCCAGTTCCTGGCCCTCGTACGGTACGAACGAGCGACCAACACCTGGCGCCCCCTTAAAGTATTCGAGTTGGACTCTCCCTCGCCCCTGGCGCCGGTCACCGTCTAACACTGAATGCGCCGCTCGCGCCAGGCCTCATCAGGCGTGGTAAATTTCCTTGACAAATTAGTCTCTCTCTGTATAGTTATCGACATTACGTAAAGGAACGTTGCGACCGGTTTTTGGACAGCTTAGCTACTCTCGGCAACCCAGCGGGTAGACCAAAGGTCAAAGTGAATTCGCTAAATTCTGCACGGGGGGTGAACCAATGGAAGCCTATTGTTTCAAATGCCGTGGAAAGCGGGATATCTCCAGACCGCAACAAGTAACGTTGAAGAACGGTCGTCCGGCGACCCAAGGGGTCTGCCCCCAATGCGGGACGAAAGTCTTCCGGATAGGTAAGTCCTAAGGCTTCGGTCTTAGGAGGCCGGCGGTCCGTTTTAATCTGGGTGGGATAACACTTCCGCACCGAAACCCAGTTTCCCCAACAGGATTTTTGGATTCAGTTGCAATACGGTGTGGATTTCATCATCATCGAGACCTGCGCCCTTTGCGACTCTGAGCCTGAACTCAGGCGTCAGCAAATCGTCAGGCTCGTGAGCATCCGAGTCTAAGACCAGCAACGCGCCAGCCTCTTTCGCGACCTTGGCCACATGGCCGTTGGCGTAGGCGTGGCTCTTACGGGCTGAGACTTCCAAGTATATACCCTGCTCTGCCGCCAGACGAGCTTCTTCCACAGTTATCAGTCCGGGGTGGGCTAGAATATCTACTGAAGATGACCGGACAGCGGCCTCGTTGGTACCACGCTCTACGGGCTCCACCACCGTTTCACCATGCACAGCTACCATTTTCGCTCCCAATTCCTTGGCAGTCCGTGCAACCAAGTCAATATCTTCCTTGGGAACGTGAGTAATCTCGACCCCAGGCAACACCAGAATGTCCCATCTCTTGGTGGCCTGAGCACAATCTGTCATCAGCGTTTTTAGCACGTATTCGATGTTGCCAAGACCAACATGATCGGTGATAGCCATGGCTTTATAGCCACGCACCAACGCCCTCCTGATAAGTTCAATAGGTGAGAGCACGCCATCGCTTAAAAAGGTGTGGGTGTGAAAATCATACATCCCGGACACTCCGAAACATGTACCAGACCTGGCGAAATAGGCGTCAATACAGCCCAGTCACCACAGGCTAAGTATAAGTGGGGCTCAACCTATTAACAAGAAAGTCATACCGCCGCGGTTTCTGCGTCTCAGGTTCGGAGGGCAACACGAGTTCGTTGACACCTAACGTACCCGAACTTAGAATGAGGCTGCTACTCTTTCCAGGACTTCGGAGTGTCTTTCCTCGGACTCGCTTTTGCAGCAGCTGGATGGCCCTTAAGGATCAGGCCATGGAAATGCCCACCGCGGAAACTAACCCACAGTTCAACTGCGAACAGTGCGGTCGCAGCGCACCCCAGGGATTGGCATTCGCGTTCAAGCAGCGCGGGACTGTCGCGGCCGCGGCCGACAATGAAGTGGTCAAATGCATCCGGTGCGCTTTCCAGCACCCACCGTTGGTACGGCGGTCTTTAGCTGTCGCTTTGGTAGTTGGGTCCCTGCTGACATTATTGAATCAAGGGGATACATTATTCGCGGCGGAATGGCACAATGACCTGTATTGGAAGATACCTCTTACCTATTGCATGCCCTTCTGTGTGGCCACTTACGGAGCGATCAGCAACGCCCGCTGCTCGCTCCGTCCAGGGTAGGTGCGACCAAAGAAAAGAGCTGCCGCCAAGGGAAGGTCTTCAATATTTCTAGGTTGAGTGACCAATTAGGCAAACTTGCGGATCACAGAAACTACCTTGCCCCGCACTTCCACATTTTCGGCCGGACTGTAGATGGGCGCCATCTGGCTGTTAGCTGGCTGCAATCGCACCTGGGCCCCCTCTAGGTAGAACTTCTTAAGCGTGGCCTCTTCTTCCTGTTTCAGCCAAGCCACCACCATCTCTCCATTTGCCGCTTCGTGGCTCGGTTTGACGATGACCACATCGCCGTCATCTATCAACGCATCGATCATCGACGTACCGCGAACCGCCAGGCCGAACAGTTTGCCGTGGCGGCGTTGCAGGTCGGGCGCAACCTCGACTTCGTCGAACTCTTCGCTCGATACAGCATCTTCGGTTG
>CAZYBD010000085.1:0-2459 GCA_964645515.1 uncultured Dehalococcoidia bacterium
TTCGGCAGGCGGGGCCCAAGTCCGCTACAACGTTTCCCCAGATCTGACCACCATGGCAAAAATCGTGGCCGGCGGACTGCCCGGCGGCGCGGTGGGTGGCAAAGCGGATATTATCGACATGATAGCGCACCGGGGGGATCCTGAGTGGGACAACCTGCACCGCGTCTACCATCCCGGCACCTTCAACGGCAATCCGCTGTCGGCAGCGGCTGGAGCCACCGCCCTGGAGATGATCGCCAGCCAACCCATTAACGAACGGGCCGACGCCATGGCAAACAAGCTAAAGGCCGGACTGAACGAGGCTTTAGGACGTTTGGAAATCCCGGGTCACGCCCACGGGATCGCCTCCATGATCCATGTGGTGCTGGCCGACTGCGAATGCGATCGGGAAATCTGCACCATGCCGCACCAGCAAATCTCCAAGGCGAACGCCTCACCGGCGACTACTGCCATGAAGAGAGAGATGCAAAACAGAGGTGTCGATTTTATGGCCCGGGACGCCTTCCTCGTCTCATCGACTCACAGGGAAGCGGACATAGACCAGACCGTGGAAGCCTTTCAGGAGACCATGGCGGCCGTTCGCGCTGAAGGGTTAATTTAAAGTATCACTCGAGAGGCGGCACCCGTTCTTCCAAGTCCATTCCCCCTATTAAGGGAAGGTTATGACGAAATATGGCCTCTGGCGACCGGTCGCTGTCTCATCAGCCGTCTTTTCCGCCTCGATTCACCACCAGAATTCGATCCCTGCGGGTCAAGTCCTGTTCTCTGCTCGTCTGGGCTCCGGGGAGATACCGCAGGACCAATTTTTCCACCGCCGGGAATTGCTCCGGGTCCAGTTCCAACAGCATGATGCCGTGGTCGTTGAGTTTTTGCGGAGTTTGGGCAAGGAGCCGCCGCACCAATTCCAGGCCATCTTCTCCTCCGTCCAAGGCTGCAACGGGTTCTTGCTGGACTTCCGGCTGAAGAGTCCGAATACGTGCCGTGGGGACGTACGGCAAATTCGCGACTATGATATCAACCGGATCAGGCACCGGTTCCAGTAAGTCGCCGTGCCCGAGCCTGATCCGGTCGGCTACGCTGTGGCTGCGGATATTGTAAGCGGCCACGTCCAGGGCCGGTTCGGAAATATCAACCGCGTATATCTGGGCCGACGGGATGTGTATCGCCAGGTTGACGGCGATGGCGCCGCTACCGGTACCCACGTCCGCGATGATGAGGTCGCGACTCTCCATACCCATCAACGCCATGAATAGCGTGTGTTCCACCATATTTTCTGTCTCGGGCCTGGGTATCATTACCGACGGAGTTACCATAACGTTGATACCGTAGAACTCGCGGTAGCCAAGAATGTAGGCCAAGGGCTCCCGTTTCAGCCTGCGTTCCACCATTTCGGCTAGGTCCTGCTCGTGTTGGTGCCCTACCTCTGTCTCCTGTTGGGCAAAAATGTTCTGGCGGGTCATCCGCACCGCATTCATTACCAACACTTCGGCCTCCAGGCGGGCGTCTGCGATTTCGGAGATCTCAAGGGTCGTGTGGGTCCGTTGTATGACTTCGCGTATTACGGGCATAACAACCTAAGGTCCAAAACTCCGGGAGCTGGACAATCCACCTCATTGAAGTGTTCTCTCTCCATCTGAGAGAGGCCTAGGATGAGAGGGTAGAAGACTTGGAAGGTGACCAAGGACCGGTTTAGACTTAGACGCCTACTTCGGCCAGCAACTGCTCTTCCTCCCAAGACATCATTCGATCGATGATGTCGTCCATACCGCCATCCATGATCCGAGGGATTCCATGGAAGTTGGCATTGCTGCGGTGGTCGGTAATCCGGTCCTGCGGGTAGTTGTATGTCCTGATCTTTTCTGAACGTTCGGCCCCTCCCACCTGGGAACGGCGTGTCTGGCTAATTTCAGCATCGTGGCGGTCTTGCTCCGCCTGGAACAAACGCGCCCGCAACATTGCCATGGCGCGTTGCTTGTTCTTGTGTTGTGAGCGTTCGTCTTGGCAGACTACCGTCAACCCGGAAGGCTCGTGGACGATACGTACAGCGGTGGCCACTTTATTAACATTCTGGCCACCGTGCCCGCCAGCGTGAAATATGTCAATTCGGATATCGTCAGGGTTTATTTTGACGTCCACTTCGTCCGCTTCGGGGAGTACCGCCACAGTGGCGGTCGACGTGTGAATACGTCCTTGGGCTTCGGTATCCGGAACTCGCTGCACACGGTGGACCCCGCTTTCATACTTGAAGCGGCTAAAGGCTCCCTTACCCTTCACTCCAAACACTATCTTATTGAACCCACCGACCTCCGAAGAGTTCGAGTCCATTACCTCCACCTGCCAGCTCCGGTTTTGAGCGTACCTGGTATAGGCTCGGTAAAGGTCAGCGGCGAATAGCCCGGCCTCTGCTCCTCCGGTTCCGGCGCGTACCTCGCTAATCACATCCCGCTGGACATTCGGGT
>CAZYBD010000086.1:0-14382 GCA_964645515.1 uncultured Dehalococcoidia bacterium
TTTGCTCCTCAGTTGGTCTGTCGGACTACAGACGACTATACGAAGAAGGGATGGGGTTTAAAATGGACAGTAGAGGATTCTTTGTACAAAGAGTGCATTAATGCCCAGCTTATGCACACACACGTCTTCAACTGCTTACCCGAGACCAAGTTTATATTACCAGCCTCTGCCAGCCATTATACAGCAATGTTGGCGCGAAAGGGTAAGTGAAACGTCTCCTCCAGCGGCAATATTTGCTAAACATATTACATAACATAACGAACCTATTCTACGCCTTTTCCGATTCTTATGTCGGCTCATTTTATCCGGAACGAACGATAACGAATTAGCGTTTTTTACGGAAGTGGGGGATTATCTCTTTGGCTATCGTTTCCAAATGGCGCACGCTATCTTGTTTGGGACAGGTGACGCTGAAAACGATGTGGCGGGCCCCGGCGTCGATATATTCTTGGAGACGTCGGATGCATTGTTCCGGTGGACCCAGGAGGCAATAACGCCGGACGATGTTGATGAATTCCCCACTGTAAACGTAGGCCCTTCCCAGTTCTCGGGCAGCGACCTCAGCAGCTTCTTCCAGTGTAGGGTATATGCTGATGTAAGAGAAAAATCCCCACTGGAATTTATCCATGGGTCGCCCCACTTCCGATGCGAAACTATTTACCTTGGATACGCTGTCCTGATAACGATCTGGGTCGAAGAAATAGGGCAGCCATCCGTCACCTAGCCTAGCTGCCCGTTGCATTGCGGCGTCCCGCCGTCCCGAGACCCAAATGGGTGGGCCTGGTTTCTGCTGAGGGCCCGGGTTGATCATTGCACCATCCAGATTGAAGTGACGGCCCGCATAACTGACCGGCTCTTCGCTCCACAGGCGTCGAACTATTTCCAAGCATTCGTCGGTACGCCGGCCCCGTTGAGTCACCTTGAGACCGGATGCCTCGAATTCCACCGGATATTCCCCGCCAACTCCGACCCCCAAAGTCAATCTACCGTTGGAAGCCGCGTCCAGAGTGGCGGCAGAACGGGCAAGGAACATCGGATGGTAAAAAGGCGCCAGAACTATCGACGACAACAGCCGAATCGACTGCGTGGCCCCGGCGGCAACTCCCAAAACTGGGAATGCAGCGTTGGTGGGAAGCGGTGGGTTGCCCCGCATGAAATGTTCGCCTGCCGCGAAGTAATCGTAGCCGAGTTCCTCCATCAGCCGAGCTTGCCGCACCGTCTCACTGGCCTCCATCACCAATGCCGCGCCGAATTTTAATTCTTCTAATTTCATGTCGCAGGTCGCATTACCGATCCAATCCCCGTCGGGTAGGCGAATTTCCCGGACCGAATTTACTCCAGAAACACTTCTTGCATACTACCGTAATCCGGTCACCCGATGTTCCAGCAACTATCGCGGTTCTTGACACTATAAAACAGCGATAAGGGCACTCATCTTGACAATCTTACGCGTTTGGACGACGCTGGCCTTCAAGGACGGATGCTGCATACTAAACATAGGAAATTAACGAATTGCTGGTCTTGGTAACTGGGGGAACCGGATTTCTCGGCCGGCGGGTAGTCCAAGAGTTGTTGGACCGCCACCACCGAGTGCGCTGTTTGGTACATGTCCCAGGCCGGGAGCGTATCTTCGATCACCGTACAGTGGAAGTCCATTACGGAGATATTCTCGAGCCGAAGTCGTTGGCCCAAGCGTTCTATAACGAAGAGTCAGTGGTCCATCTGGCGGGTATCCTCCGCTCCTCTCGTCGCGTGCCCTTCGATCTCACAACCCGTCTAGGAACGGTCAACGTTTTGGAGGCGGCCAAAGAGGCCCGGGTCCGAGAATTCCACCATGTCAGCGCAGCAGGTGCAGCCAACAACCCGATCTATCCTTTTCACTACTCAAAATGGCAGGCAGAGCAGGCGGTGGTCGATAGTGGGCTGCCTTATACCATAATTCGCCCGTCGATTATGTTCGGGCAAGGCGACGAATTCATCACCACCTTGGCCGGGTTGGTGAAATTATTCCCGGTGGTTCCGGTCATCGGCTCAGGAAAAAACCGGTTGCAACCCATCGCTGTAGAGGACTTGGCCGCCTGCGTCGGTATGTCTGCGGAACGACAGGAATTGAAGGGTAGAACTTTAGACTTGGGCGGCCCCGACAGGTACAGCTACAACGATATTGTGGCGCAAGTGGCTCAGGCCATGGGCAAGCGCCGGTTGTGTGTTCATCTTCCAACCGGACCCATCCTAGTAGCCACGAAATTGTTTCAGAAGCTGATGCCTCGCCCTCCCATCACAACCGACCAAATCCGGATGATGGGGGTAAGGAATGTTGCCGAGGGCGGAGAAGTTGAGCGCAGCTTCGGGTTTACCCCTCGTCCTCTAAAGGGTAACATTGATTTTGTTAACTCGGCGGGTTTCTTGGATAGTCTGCAAATGCTCCTGGGTCTCTCGCCGCGGCAGTCAATTCGGAATCCACTGGACCAATCGTTCAAAGGCTAAATCCCGCCCACATCGGCAGACCCCTCGGATGTTGTTTGGACTACTGTCAGTCAATCGACCTTCTGTTAAAGCTAGTCGATTTGGAAAGAAATCGGATTACTGGTCCGCGCCAAAGATCGATTTACAACCTGGACCGGATGCAGCGTTTCCTCGACCGACTGGGAAATCCGCATAAACGAGCACCCTCCATACACGTGGCCGGCACGAAGGGCAAGGGCAGCACCGCAGCCCTTTGCGATTCGGCCCTTCGAGCCGCTGGTCTCAGCACTGGCTTTTACTCGTCGCCTCACCTTCATGCTTTCCGTGAACGTATCAGACGAGACACGGAACCGGTATCTCAACAAAAGTTCGCGGACCTAGTGGAAAACGTTTCCCGGCTCCAAGAATTACCCAGAGAGAGCGGAGAGACGGACCAAGTGACTCTATTCGAATTTTTGACTGGCATGGCCTTCCATTGTTTTGACCGGGACCAAATCGACGTCCAGACCATCGAGGTAGGCCTGGGAGGCCGGTTGGATGCCACCAACGTATTGGACCCCGAGGTGTGTATTATCACCTCCATAAGTCTGGATCACACCGCCGTTCTTGGAGACAACCTAGCCCAAATAGCAGCTGACAAGGCCGGGATTATCAAGCCTGGAGGCACCACCGTCATCGCTCCGCAAACCCCCGAAGCATTAGCACCGATCTTGTCGACCTCCGAGAAGATGGACGCGAGAGTGGTCCTCCTTGGCCGAGACGTCACCTGGCAGGGGAATGGCATGACTCCGGACGGACAATTTCTGGTAGTCCAGGGTCTCATGGGCTCGTACGACTTGGAAATACCACTCCTAGGTGCGCACCAGTTGGAGAACGCCGCAGCTGCAGTGGCCGCGCTAGAGGTGATGTCTGATGCTCAGGGTTTCGAGATGAACCTCGAGGCCCTGCAAAAGGGGTTCAAAGAGGTTTCTTGGCCCTGCCGCATGGAAGTATTATCAAGAGACCCACTCTTGGTGGTGGACGGTGCCCACAACGTGTACTCTGTAGAGGCGCTGCTGTCGACACTGCAAGAGTATTTCGAATTCCAACGCCTCTTGTTGATAGTTGGAATATCCTACGACAAGGACGTGGAGGGAATGGTGAGCCTGTTGGCGGCGAAGGCCGACCGGGTGTTCACCACGGCCTCGCGTCATCCACGGTCCGTGAGCCCCGACAACCTGGCTGAGTTGTTCGTTCGAATCGGCTCCGCAGCAGCATCGGTGGCCACCCCCGGGGAGGCATTGAAACAGGTCACGGCCGTGGCTGGCGCCAACGATCTGATCTTGGTAGTCGGGTCTCTTTTCGTGGCAGCAGAAGTACGGGAAGCGGCACTGAGGATAGAGCCCGAAATTTACCCTGACAACCCGCAGCATCGTTCCAATGTAAACTCCAGCCGGGACTAGGATACATAGGTCAAGACAGGAGACAAGCCAGTGGCAGAAGAGCGGGCAAGGGTAGTGGTAACCGGAATGGGGGCCATGACTCCGTTGGGCCAGAGCCCAGAGGCGTTCTGGGATAACCTGGCCGCCGGACATTCGGGCATTGGACCCATGACTCTCTGCGACCCCACAGGATACCCTTGCCGCATTTCCGGTGAGGTTTCCGGTTTTGACCCTGCTCAATACATAGGGGACAAAGAGGCCAGGCGCATGGCCCGATTCACCCAACTGGCCGTAGCAGCCGGCCTACAAGCGGCGGAATCATCCCGACTGGACATATCGAGCAAAGAGCCTTTCCGGGTCGGCGTCATACTGGGCAATGGCAACGGCGGGTTCCCAACGTTGGAAGAAAACTGCCGCATCCTTGCAGACCGTGGTGGGATGCGCATGTCTCCCTTCTTCTTTCCTATGATTCTGCCCAACATGGCATCGGCCGCAGTTAGTCGCTACTTAGGCGCCCACGGCTACAACTCCACCGCCACTACCGCCTGCGCGGCTTCCAATCAGGCTATAGGCGAAGCAGTGGACACCATCCGCCGCGGTGCCGCCGACGTAATGTTTGCGGGAGGTACCGAGGCCGGCATCAGCCTGTTGGGACTGTCCGGGTTCGCCGTAATGCGGGCGTTGAGTACCCGGAACGAAGAGCCCGAACTGGCCAGCAGACCCTTCGACGCGAACCGCGACGGGTTCGTCCCAGCCGAGGGGGCGGCTGTTTTGGTCTTGGAACGAATGGACCAGGCGATTATGAGAGGCGCGACAATATTGGCGGAAGTGGCTGGCTTCGGTTGCACCAGCGACGCCGGGCATCCTGTTCAACCCGAAGAAGACGGTGCCAGCGCAGCGGCTGCGATGCGCCTGGCCCTGGAGGATGCCGGAGAGACTATAGACCAGGTCGATTACATCAATGCCCATGGGACTTCAACCCCGCTGAACGACACCTTGGAGACGGTGGCGATCAAACGTTTGTTCGGGGACAGAGCCTACCAAATTCCGGTTAGCTCCACCAAATCCATGATCGGTCATTCTCTGGGAGCGGCCGGAGCGTTGGAAGCGGCCGCATGCATCAAGACAATAACCGAGAGCACCATTCATCCCACCATCAACTTAGAAACCCCCGACCCTACGTGCGACCTGGACTATGTGCCCAATAAGGCTCGCATAAAGGACGTACGGGTTGTGCTATCCAACGCCTTCGGATTTGGGGGGCAGAACGCCTGCGTAGTGTTCCGGAAGTTCGACTCGTGACTGCTAAATTAGTGGCAAAGCGGTTATTATGACCGCCAGTTATTGACCTCCTCATAAATCCAACACTTAAAATACTTGTCGGGTTTAGCTGCGAACATTGGAAGATTTAAGGGGCTTAGCCTCAGAATGGGATGAAGCAATGGTGACGGGAGTGTACGATGGGCGAACGCCTGGTTTCCGGTGACCTCCACCCCGAAGACGCCGACCTCTCGCTGCGTCCTAAACGTCTGGAAAACTTCGTCGGCCAGACTCAAACCATAGATAACCTCAAAATCGCCATTCAGGCGGCCAGTATACGAGACGAGGCGCTGGATCACGTCATCATTTACGGTCCTCCGGGCCTGGGTAAGACTACACTGGCCCATATCATAGCCGCCGAGATGGATGTCTCCATCAAAGTTACCTCGGGGCCGGCAGTGGAAAGGGCCGGAGACATGGCTGCCATCCTGACCAGCCTTCAGCCAAGGGATGTTCTCTTTATAGATGAAATCCACCGGTTGAACCGGGTTGTTGAAGAAGTGCTCTATTCGGCCATGGAAGACTTCTTTCTTTCTTGGATGGTGGGTAAGGGGCTGGCGGCACGGAATGTTAATTTAAGGATTAACCCCTTTACTCTCATCGGCGCCACCACAAGATTCTCGATGGTCAGCGCCCCGCTTAGGGACCGGTTCGGATCGGTGTTACGGTTAGATTACTACCTGCCGGAAGATATGAAAGTGATTGTAGAGCGTTCAGCCCGTATTCTGAAAAGTAAATCCGACTCTCAGGGCATCGAAGTCATCGCCGGACGATCACGGGGCACCCCTAGAGTGGCTAACCGTCTGCTCAAGCGCACCCGCGACTACGCATTGGTCAAGGCCGACAACCGCATAAGCGGCCCGGTGGCCCAAGCGGCCTTGGAACAATTGCGTGTCGACGAATTGGGACTGGACCAGTCGGACCACCGGTTGCTTTCCAATATAATCGATAAGTTTAACGGCGGGCCGGTAGGACTGGAGACTCTGGCGGCGTCGCTGAACGAAGATTCCGATACAATCATGGACGTCTGGGAACCCTATCTCCTACAACTCGGGTTCCTCGACCGTACTCCTAGAGGCCGTATTGCCACCCGCTTGGCCCACGAGCACCTGCGACGTCCCTACCACACCGTCGAACCCTCAGACCAAAGCCGCCTCAACGGCCTGTAAAGCAGTCCGCTCTACCTCTACCGGAGGGACCCATGCCAGAGAACGTTTCCTATGAAACGTCCGCACTCCCGTGTACAATGTGGCCCCTATCTCTGGTTCATTCCATAAAAGGAGCCAATTTGACGGTATCGCCAGGCACCGGTGCCGGCATTGTCACGCCGCAGAAGACCCCTGGGTTAAGAGAAATTTTAACCTCCGCAACCGTCGGTGCTCCGATAACCGACCACGACGCTGAGGCATTGTTGGACGCCCGCGGGAACGATTTGGAGGCCATGTGTGAGGCGGCTTCGTCGTTACGCGATCGCGGGAAAGGCAACAGATTGACGTTTTCACCCAAGGTGTTCCTTCCCTTGACCCACCTCTGTCGTGACTTCTGCGGCTATTGCACATTTCGACGAGACACCCGGCAAGCCGGTGATACCCTCTATATGACCCCAGAGCAGGTGCTGGAAGTCGCCCGAGCTGGTGCTAAACTCGGTTGTACGGAGGCCTTGTTCACTCTGGGCGAGCGGCCCGAACAGCGTTACCCGGAGGCCAAGGAGTGGCTTAAGAGACGCGGTTACAGAACCACGTTGGAGTACTTGGTCCATGTCTGCCGGTTGGTATTGGAAGAAACCTCTCTCTTGCCCCACGCCAACCCGGGCACAATGAGCCGGCGGGAGTTGGCGGCCTTGAAACCTTACAATCCATCGATGGGACTCATGCTGGAAAGCACCAGTCCAAAACTCCACGCCGCCGGGGGCCCCCACGAGTTCGCTCCTAGCAAGCGCCCAAAAGTTCGTTTGCGCACCATCGAACTGGCTGGCGAGTTGCGAGTACCTTTTACTACTGGTATCCTCATCGGGATCGGCGAATTACGCCGCGACCGCCTAGAATCGTTGTTGGCCATCAGGCGGCTGCAGCAGAAGTCCGGACAGGTCCAGGAAGTAATAATTCAGAACTTTCGGGCTAAACCGGCAACTCCAATGGCAGACGCACTGGACGCCGAGACGGAAGAATTGATGTGGTCGGTGGCTGCGGCTAGGTTGCTTTTGGGGCCGGATTCCAATGTCCAAGTTCCGCCCAATCTGAGCGCCGATAATTACCAGGTGTACCTCGGTGCCGGAATCAACGACTGGGGCGGAGTTTCGCCTTTGACAATAGATTTCGTTAACCCTGAGGCGCCATGGCCGGCGCTGAGGGACCTGCGTGACCGCACCGCGGCCGCGGGGTTTCAACTAACCCCCCGGTTGCCAGTTTACCCCGAATATTTTTTGACCACCAACGAGTTCTTACCCGAAGGCCTTAAATCGAAAGTGATGGCACTGGCCGACGAGCACGGATACGTACGAGGGGGAATCCAACGATATGTCGGGACAAACTGACCAGGACCATTCAATGCCCAACCTGCGCCAACTCGCCAGTAGCCTTGATCCGCAAGTCGCGGCCGTGCTGGATAACGCCCTCTCCGGGGCCGACATATCGGCCGAAGACGCGGTCACCCTCTTCCAAGCTTCCGGCGCAGAATACAACGCGGTGGTGGCGGTTGCAGACGAACTGCGCCGGCGTACGGCCGGTGACATAGTGACCTACGTGGTGAACCGCAACATCAACTTCACAAACGTCTGTATCAAACGCTGCGGGTTCTGTGCTTTCAGCCGAGATTTTCGGGAAGAAGAAGGGTACTTCCTCCCAGTCGAGGAGATCGTTCGGCGAGCCAAGGAAGCCTGGGACTACGGGGCCACGGAGGTCTGTATACAGGCCGGTCTTCCACCGCAAATGGAAGGCGACATGTATATCAAACTCTGTCGGTCGATCAAAGATGAACTGCCGGACATTCACGTCCACGGCTTTTCGCCAGAAGAGATACTCTACGGGTCGGTCCGTTCTAAGTCCACCATCCGCGAATACCTCGAGCGACTCAAGGCGGCCGGGGTTGGCAGTCTGCCCGGCACTTCTGCAGAAATCCTAGACCAGGAGCTACGGGATCAGATTTCACCGGGCCGCATCACCGTAGACCAGTGGACCGAAGTGATCACCACGGCCCACGAACTCGGGATACCGACGACGTCCACTGTGATGTTCGGCCATCTCGAAACTCCGGTACAACTGGCTAAACATATGGAGCTGCTGAGGCGCATCCAGCAAGAGACCGGCGGCATCACCGAGTTCGTCCCCCTGAGCTTCGTACATACCGAAGCGCCGATGTTCATGAAGGGACTGGTACCGGACGTCCGACCTGGCCCCACCGGAATGGACGTCGTAAAGATGCATGCCATAGCTCGGATCATGCTTAACAACTGGATTCCCAATATTCAGGCTTCCTGGGTTAAAGAAGGGTCTCGTATGTCCCAGTTACTGCTAACGGCCGGCGTGAACGACCTAGGCGGCACTCTTATTAACGAAAGCATATCCACGGCGGCGGGCGCCCAGCACGGGCAGCTGATGCGACCAGCGGAGTTCCGGCAAATGATCCGACAAGCAGGCCGAATTCCGGCGGAACGCTACACGACCTATGGTATACGCCGGGTCTTCAACGATGCCGACAAAGAGTTGGACCCCCTGGACCTTGTCGGCGACAATGTGGAAGATGTTTTTGGCTCCTACGACCGGTTGGTCAAGCTGGATACCTTCCGGTTCTCGCATCCCCACTATGTCCGCAGCAGTGGCCCATAATCACGTGCTTCTAGGCACGCTGGCTCTCTCAACTCCGGTCTCACTCGGTCCATCGCAGCGTCCGAATAGTCGTTCATGCTAAACACCGCCAGATATAGGGGCACCCGTTCGGTTCTGGCTTTGGCTGGTGGTGTGGGCGGCGCCAAGTTGGCTCTGGGCCTGGCCCAGTGCTTGCCATCCGAACAGTTAGCGATCGGGGTAAACACCGGGGACGACGAAGAATTTTATGGTCTACACATATCGCCGGACTTGGACACCATAATGTACACTCTGGCAGGGATGTCCAACACGGACACAGGCTGGGGGCTCGGTGGGGATACGTTCAAATCGTTGGAAATGCTGAAGCGCTACGGAGAGGACACCTGGTTCAACCTTGGTGACCAAGACCTGGCTACCCACATCAGACGCACCCAGATGCTGCGCGGTGGGGCCACCCTCTCGGAAGTGACCCGTGAGTTGTCCCACCATCTGGGCATCGACCAAGCAATATTTCCGATGACCGACGATGTAGTACGGCCCGTGCTTTCGACGGACGAAGGTGAACTACCGATGCAACAGTATTTCGTTCGCCGTCGGGCAGAACCGAAAGTCAAGGCAGTTAAGTACATTGGAGCCGACTCAGCTACTCCGTCGTCGACTTTTAAAGAAGCGCTGGCCAACTCAGCCATGATCGTAGTGTGTCCCTCCAATCCAGCACTAAGCGTCGGTCCAATACTGGCACTGCCAGGAATGAGGGCAAGTATTGCATCCTTTGGGGGGCCGCGCGTTGCGGTCAGTCCCATTGTGGGAGGCGACTCGGTTAAAGGGCCCGCAGGCAAAATAATGGCCGAACTGGGGCTCGAGGTTTCTGTCGTGGGCATCGCAAAGGAATATAGCGGCCTCTGTGACCATCTTGTAATAGATCGCCGTGATGAAAAACTCGCACCCGCCGTAGCCGACACCGGATTGACGCCCATCGTGACAAACACGATCATGGAGACCTTGAACGACAAAACCATTCTGGCCCAAGAAATACTAGCTCTGCTCGACTAGGGACCGCTCTACCAATGCTCAACGAAGAACATAACGTAATCGCCATCGTACCCATGAAACCATTAACCGACGGCAAAAGCAGACTGGCCCGAACCCTGACCGAGGAACAAAGGGCGGAAATCACCCTCGGCATGTTGCGCAGGGTTTTAATAGCCTTGGGCGGTGCGTCCATCGACCTGATTTGGGTGATCGGAGGCGATGACCGAGTGAAACGGTTATCCCGGGATAATAACGCAGTCTGTTGGTCAGAACTGGGCAAAAGTTTGAACGATACGTTATCGAAAGCCATGGACCAAGTGGCCATGCGGGACAAGGCGGCGCTTTACGTGGCGGGGGATTTGCCATTTGTTAAGCCGGCCGACATTCACAGCCTGTTACAAGCATCCCGGCGTTTGGGCAACGTCACCCTGGCCCCGGCTCGAAGAGACGGGGGCACCAACGCGATTCTGGTACCAAGAGGAGTACCGTTTCGCCCCGAACTTGGGCGTAACAGCTTCAAGAAACATCTCACAAAAGCCGCCAAGTTAGAGACATCCGTGGCCATTTCATACAGCCCGGGACTTGGGTTCGATCTGGACATTTTCGACGATCTTCGAACCTACCAGCATATGGAACCTGGGCTGATCGAAAGACTGGCTCCGTCTCTGCAAAATTCACCCCTGATCACCGCTCTTGCCGAGAGCATAGACGGATCTACTCCTGGCGAAATCCTCAACTCGGATATTCTAGGATCCACCTGGCAGGGCGAGCAGGGCAAAAGGTGAACGAGGGAAAGACCAATATCGGTGTACTTTTACCCACCAGGGGACTGCTTCTGGGCAAGGAACAACCGGCCAACGCAGACCGCATAATCCGTATGGCTGAGAAGGTGGAAGCGGCTGGATTGGACTCAGTCTGGGTGGGAGATAGCCTGACAGCCAAACCTCGGCTGGAACCGCTGGCTGTGCTTGCTGCCATTGCGACTCGCACCTGTCGGGTTCGCCTGGGGACGGCCGTGCTGCTACCGGCGCTGCGTCATCCAGTTTTGCTTGCTCAGACCATGGCAACTGTTGACCTGTTTTCCGGAGGCCGCTTGATCCTCGGAGCCGGAGTTGGGGGCGCTTTCAACGACTACCAGAGGGCTGAGTGGCATGCAGCCGGCGTGGACCCGTCCCTCCGGGCCCGGCGGTTCGAGGAAATCATTGAGATCGTTAAGGGCCTCGGGGCTGGCATTCCCTACAGCTTCCAGGGGCGTCATTTCCAACTGGAGTCGGTGTCCGTAGGCCCGGCTGCATCTCAATCCCCTGGGATCCCCGTTCTGCTGGCCAGCCACTACCGCGCCCACCAACCAGCCCAGATCAGCCGGGCAGCCCGGTTGGGGGACGGAGTGATTTCGATTTCCGATACGCCGGACGAGTTCGCCCAAGTCATTGCGCACATCAATGCCACTGCCGAAGAGCTCGGGCGGGATTCCAGCAACTTGGAAAAAGTTTTCTACATGACCGTCAACGTAGACCGTGATCTGGCCAAAGCAGAGGCGGATGCCGAGAATTTTCTGACTAGTTACTACGGCTCCAATATTTGGGGCACTCGCTGGGGACCTTTTGGCGGGGCGCAGCGGGTTACCGAACGGATGCGGGAATACGTTGCCGCCGGCGCTCAGACGTTGGTAGTAAGACTAGCGACAGATCAACCAGAACAGCAGTTGGATGTGTTTCTGGAGCAAGTGACCTCAGAATTCGCCTAACGACTTTCGCGCCGGACTGCTAAGTTCCGCGCGGGCAATTGGAGTAGGGAGGACTAACCGGTGATTCCCATTGATTTTTCTGGCAAGAAAGGGATCGTTTTGGGAGTGGCCAACGCCCGCCGCATTGCTTGGGCCATCGCTAGTGCGCTGTCTCGGGCAGGCGCCAGACTCGCCCTGACCTACCAGGGCGAGCGATTAAAGGAGAGGGTCGAGCGGTTAGCCAAAACTATGGACGATACGTTGCTACTTCCTTGCGACGCCACCAGCGACGAAGAAATTGCTAACGTTTTCCAGAAGCTCAAGCAGGAATTCGGAGATATTTCATTCTTAATCCACAGCATCGCTTTCGCTAATCGGGACGACCTCAGCGGCCGTTTCTCTGACACTGACCGACAAGGATGGCAAATTGCACTTGAAGTTAGCGCATATTCGCTCCTACCGTTGATGCGTCATGCGGCACCTCTAATGACCGAAGGCGGAAGTGTGGTGGCTATGACCTTCGACGCTTCCCAGCGAGTGTACCCCGGGTACAACGTAATGGGAACGGCAAAGGCGGCTTTGGAAAACAGCGTCCGGCAACTGGCTTCGGAGTTTGGTCCAGCCAATATTAGAGTCAACGCAATCTCCGCGGGCCCGGTGGAAACCCTTGCTGCCAGAGGCATCACCGGTTTCCGGGACATGCAGCACGTCCATTCCGAAAAAGCTCCTTTACAACGAAATATCACTGTCGAGGAGGTAGCGCAAACAGCCCTATTTCTTTGCAGCGGCTTATCCAGCGGGATTACAGGTGCAGTGATACCGGTCGACGGCGGATACCACATCATGGCAGTCTAACGGACTTGAAAATAAAAAGACCGCCAAATAAGAGGCCGTAACCGAATCACCGGTGACGCCCCTTTTCAAGTTAGCCAGGGGAAGAGCTCGCGTTCAAGCCTTTGATCCGTCGGAGGTCTTCTGCAGCTTCAACACCTCGGCCTTGTTTTGAATAAGCTTCGGCTCGAAGTTGCCAGGCTTCCAGGTAGTTAGGGTCAAGCGCGATGGCCTTGGTAAATTGGTCGATAGCTTCCTGGATACGGCCCCCGTTTAGCCGCTCTATGCCGCGATTGGTCATTATGGCAGCAGTGGGCGCTACACCGGGTTCAGGTATGCCCCACGGCCGCGCAGGCTCTCCAGACACGGCGTCCTCCGCCTTTGAGTCAGGCGTTCCAGCAGAATCCGTCTCCTTAACCTCTACATTCACCGATTCAATTTCCAGCGACGAAGCGCCGAGGGGAGCCTCACTCGACACCGGGGACGCATCGGCAGTTTGAACCACCACCGAGTCTGCGGGTGATAACTCCGTTTCTGTTACCGGGCCACGGGACGCATCTTGAGCTGTTTCTTCAGCGAAGGGAACAGTTTCGGCACCGTCTGGGCTGTAGGGTTGGTTGAAATCCCAACCACAGTTTGTGCAGAAATGTTGCGTAGCCCGGCGAGCCTGGCCACATTCGGGACAAGCCGAACTCCCGGGCATAGGAGGCGCCTTAGCAGTTGGCTTGGAGATAAACATCAAGATAATCATTGGCCCAACGGAGAACAGGCTAGCGGCTCCACCAAGAAGCCCCAAAATCAAAGCCCCGCTGCCCCATATCCAAGGGTTGCGTCCCTTGGATATGGCCATTCTCGAAGTGCCGACGGCCATGAACAAAACGAAGACGTAACGTAACCAGTCTTCCATTTAATCTGTCCAGTTTCCCTACCTTGTACGTTGTACAAGCAGAACCATTGCGGTCTCCTAAGTGTCGCCACCGGAACGGCTGCTTAAATTCGAATATACACCCAGATTAGGGCTACAGGCAACGTTAGTGACTTTTGATAATTTAGTCTAAGGATACATCGGAGGGCCAAACATCCGAATGTCAGCATATCAAGTAGTTTTGCGACAGGGACTGAATATACAGGCCATAGTCATAGTATTCGGATGTATAAGAAGATGGTTGCCAGACCAGATTTTAGACTGATATTCGGACCATCCTGTCTACCCCATTATTCCTAGACACCAGCGACCGGCACTGCTAGAATTTACGATCAACACGCCCTATTTCAGATTACTAACCTTGTTCGCCCGTCCACAGATTAAAGAGCAGTACCACGCCTGCTAATGGCAGCAGCCGAGTAGATGGCAGAGTTTGCTGGGTAGGAGACGATGAGGGGATATGAAAATAACGATTTCCATCTTAAAGGCGGATGTTGGTTCGATTGGCGGTCATACAAAGCCATCTGACCGGATGTTGGAAGCAGTCAATAACGACGCCACCAATGCTGTACAACGCGGGTTATTGATCGATTCTTGGGTTGCTCACACGGGAGATGACATTTGCATTGTCGCTTCCCACACTCGGGGTGAAAACGATACTGAGGTCCACCAATTTGCATGGAACTCGTTCCTGAATGCCACTGAAATCGCCAGCCAATTTGGTCTGTACGGAGCTGGGCAGGACCTGCTGGCGGATGCTCCTTCGGGTAACATCAGAGGTGCTGGCCCAGCGGTAGCCGAAATCGAATGGGACCATAACCCGGTGAAATCCAACCGGATAAGGCCAGCCGAGTCATT
>CAZYBD010000087.1:0-7588 GCA_964645515.1 uncultured Dehalococcoidia bacterium
TGGATGCTCCGGCTAGGATTCATCTGTAGTTATTCAGGTTTGCCCAGCACGAGGTATTCTCCGCGCATGAACTTCCCCATGCGCTGGTACATTGCCCCTTCCTTGACTTCCCAGACTGACATTAGCGGAAGAAGTTTCGTAGCTAGCATATAAACAAATATGGCCGCGCCAATACCCCCCACTACCATGAACATATCCCAGACGTCAGGGTAGACCGCGTCTGGAACCACGTTCATGAACTCGGCATATATCTCCCCGGAGTTAGCGCCTCCGACGAATATTCTGATGTTGAACATCAACGCTCCCAGCGCTGCTGACAGTCCTGCCAGCGCTGGGCCCCAAGCGCTGCGCCGCACAGGGTTCCAGAGTAGTATCGCAAATGGAATTATGAAGCTAAGCAGTAAATTGGCGGCGAAGACCCCGCCGTAGGACTCAATGAATAGGTATTTGAGTATGTTTTGCTCTATTACCAACCGGCCGTACCAGTAGGTGATGAAGAATGCGAACAGGTGATAGGCCCAGAGCAGAGTCAAGCCAAGCTGCACTTTACTCGCCGACCAGAAGACTGATTTGCCCAGGTACTCCTGATAGCCGCCCCAACGCCTCATGATAAACAGGATCATGAGTGACGTTCCCAGTGCTACTTGAAGCCCAGTAATGCTATAGATGACCGGGAAAATAGAGTCCTTCCAGCCTGGAATCAGGCTTTGGGCGTAGTCTGAGCTTATAATGAAATGAACGAAAATCAACAGCATGAAATATAAAGCGCCCAGCAAAGCCAATCCGGCCTTCTGCGCGTTCCACTGCCGTCTGGTCCCATACCAATGCCCCGCCAGCTTGGTGTATACCCAACGTCGGAACCCGGTGGCGGTAAGTCTATGCTCGGCCATGTCGGGCATAGCGGAAACCCACAGTATGGCAATCGCTGTAACCGCCAAGAATATTACGCCTAGTAGGTCCCAGGAATGGGGAGCGCCGATTGGGCCCTCAAACCAGATGGTTCTACGAACTTCCAGTTGGCCTTCAACGTGGCCCGCTGGATTTCCGATGGATGGTAAAACAAACATCATGGGTATGAACAAGACGATGTTCAGGACGCCCACCACCGCGAACAACTCGGAAACCCGTGATAGTGGGCGGCGCCAATGACTTTTGGTAAATCGGAAAGCCACTGCCGCAATAGGGGCCGCGCTGGTCACCATGAAAACAAAGGAGAACGTCGCCAAGTAATAACCCCAAGGGGCCCTGTCATCGAAGCCGTCTCCGATTGCTCGAATGACGAACCCTACGATCCCGAGAGCGAGTAGCACTCCGGAAATTGACAAGGCAAGTGAGAACATCCGCGGCGTGGCAGCAATCTTGCCGGCCATGTCGCGGGTCATTGCACGTGGGTCTGGAAAGACCCACATTCCTGCGTGTAGCCCGTGCTCGCTACCCGCCATGCGCTCCGCCGATGGGGAATTTATCGACCTTCTTCAGGTAGATCACGTTTGGTTTGGTGCCCATCTCTTCTAATAACCGATAGACGCGGGTCTTTTCTTCGTCCACGTGGCCGCCGTGATGACGGACATCGTATTGCTCGTTAGCCTCTTCGAAATGACTGTACACTGGTCCGGTGGCGTCGTCCTGATCGCCGAACTGTAAGGCATTGGTTGGGCATGCCTGCACGCAGGCTGGCAGAAAGTTCCCTTCCTTCATTCTCCTGTAGTTCAAGAACCTGTCTGAAGCAGTGATCGTTTCACCGGTTAGTGGCTCCCGTCCTTGCCGTTCCACTGTGATCTCTCCCCGGCGGATCCGTTGCACACAGAACGAACATTTTTCCATGATGCCGCGACTTCTCACGGTGACATCGGGATTCAGGTGATTTCTCAATCGTGGGTCCCATTTCGGTTCCCACCAGTTGAAGAACCGCACTTGGTAGGGGCAGTTGTTGGCGCAGTATCTAGTCCCCAAGCACCTGTTGTAGACCTGGACGTTCATACCCTCATCGTTGTGGTACGTGGCGAATACAGGGCAAACCGGCTCGCAAGGTGCATTCTCACAGTGTTGACACATGATGGGGATGAATCTGGCTTTGACGTTTGGGAACTCACCTTCCCAGTAGCGTTCGATGCGGATCCACTCGTAGGCCCGCCGTTGCTGGAAGAAGTCCTTAGTGTTGATGGGCAGATTGTTTTCTGATTGGCAGGCGACAACACAAGCCTGGCAACCGGTGCACCGGTCCAGGTCAACGACCATCCCCCATTTGTGGTCTGTCCTATTCGTTACCATTTATGCGCCTATTCTCCCGCTTGATCCTAGTTACTCGTGACCAGGGGCGATTGTCTTAATGATCTCTTCAGCGGGCAGGATACCCACCTCGACGGCGCGGACGTTGCCCTCCAGCTTGGAGATACTAACGCTTTCGCCGGTCTTATCCACACGCACTCGTGTTCCCGCCCAGGCCAGCGACCCAGTGCCAGCGACGCTGGTTGGTTCCAGAATGCCGATTACGTTAGAGCTTTCCGTTCCGGGACGGTCGGTGGCGAATTCGGAGCCATGTCGGCGCCCTCCGCCCACTGGTATGGCGACCACATCAGGCGGCACCGCCGGGGTGAGGTATACAACAGCGCGAATAGAATCTTGCGTTGACTCTATTCTCACGATATCCCCTTCACGAACCTCGAGTTCCTCGGCGGTGGTATCGTTAATCTCGATCCATGTCTGCCAGGTAACCGTGGTTAACGGATCCGGAGTGGCCTGCAGCCACGGCAGATGGGCCAAGACTCCATTCTGGATCGTATTATGGGAAAAGGGCACCAAGTAGTATGCATCATCGCCCTCGCCTATTCCGGAAAACTGAGGGGCCGAAGCTCTGTCGGCTATGTGTCTTAACAGGCCGTTGGATGGCCTTAGGTCTCTCGGCCCTTCAGCGCCTTCGTCCCACCAACCGCCACGCTGCAGAAGGGTGTTCCAGAATCCTTCTGCTGATGTCGCCTCGATCGATCCACGGTTCAAGGCAAAGAGGCTATCTGAGGCTTCGCGTAGCATGCTACGGTAATTGTCCCATGGTAGCTGCGTCTCGTGGCCTAACTCCTGGCCCATGGCCAGCAGTAGGTCGGGGAAGCTGAGCGGGTCAAGGTCAGACAGTGGGTTAACTACTGGCTGTTGGATGCCCACCACTTGGTACCCTGGACCGGGCTCGGGAATATCGTCGCCCCAGTCTTCCAGGTAAACTCGGTCGGGCAGTATCAGGTCTGCAAGGGAGCTTGTGTCATCCAAGAATGAAGAAAAGCTTACCACGAACAGGTCATCGGATTGAGTGATGGCGTCTCTAAGGCGTAGAGACTCCGGAGTCCCGTGTACTGGGTCGGCGTTGTGCAGCAAAAGCAGGTTGGTTTGTCCACTGCGAATCTGGTCGGCGATGCGTGACCAGTCCTCCAGCCCGCCGGTACGTGCGGATGCCGGGACTCCATCCCACGGACTGCCCGGATTGAACTTGATGCCGCCTTTGACCCCCACACTGCCTACCAAGTAGTTAAGCATGTAGATGGCTTCCAGATTGAACAATCCGTTGCTGCTAGCTCCGGCGGACCCTCCGCCAATAGCCAGACTGGGTCGGGTACGGGCGAAATTCCGGGCTAAGTTTTTAATGAACTCTACCGGGTCTTCTCCCAGTCGTTCCGAGGTCAGCCCGATCTTTGGAGCTATAATCTCGGGTTGGAATGTCTGCAAAATTTGGTGCCCGGCGTTGCCACCTGCCAAGGCATCTACATCGACCCCTGGCGCTTGCAAATTTTCTGCCAGGATCACCTGTGCCAGACTCAATGCTAGGTGTCCTTCCCATCCTGGTTTTATGGGAACCCATTTATCAGCATTAGCCGCTGTCATCGAGAACCGAGAGTCCACTTGGTACAGTGTTCCACGGTCCCGGTGTTCCCCCTGCCGGAATTCTCCATACCCGCGGTTCCAGCGGGTGGGTGAAATCCACGTCGAAAGGAAATCCGCGCCAAAGGACAGAAGAAAACTGGTGTTCTCTAAATCGAAATCGGGTAAGACGTTTTGCTGGTAGACCGTTTGGATCGCCGAACGGTAGGTGTTGTTGTCGATGGACTCGAAGCCCAAGTGCTCGCTGCCCACAGCGTTGGCGAAACGCTCCACCAAAAGGCCTAGATGCCCGCGCAGCGGCTCTGTCAGAAACACCGAGCGAGAGCCGTTGGCTTGCAATACGCTCTTAAGTGAGTCCATGGCCGTGGGCTGCCAACTTACTGGTGTGAACAGTCCCGTTCCTCTAGGTCCACTCCGACGCATCGGCGATGCAATTCGGTCCGGATGGTACAGTGCCTGCAGCCCGGCTTCGCAGCGTGCGTGACTCTTCCCTTGGTTGGTGGGATAGAACGGGTTACCTTGAATCTTCTTGGCCCTGCCTTCCATCACTCGAACTACGATACCCTCGCAGGACGGGCAATTCCGACACAAGCTGGTGTACCAGTTGTCTTTACCGCGGACCAAATCTTCCGGCAAAGATACTGGACTCTGAATGTCGAACTCGCCTTCGCGAATGCCGAACCCTTCACAGGCTACTGCACCGACTGCACCTAAACCTGCCCATGCAAGAAAATTTCGCCTAGTAAGTTTCATTTAATAAGCCATATCACTTATGACAGATCGTGCAGTCAGTAGGTACATTGTTCAAGCGGTGGCAGTCGAGGCACGTGCCCATTTTCAGAGATTGACCTTCTTTAGGTTTCACTACGTCGGCATTCCCGACGTCGCCGTGACATATTGCACAGGTCTCGGGAACATCCAGCCCTCGCGTAATCTCGTCGCCATTGATGTCGAACCTGGGGGCTTCCATTTTATTGTCAGTGAAGAACCGTATGTGAGCCTCATGGATGAACCGCACGTGGTCAGGCACGCGGTGTACCCGCTCCCAGTTGATAGGAGAGCCTTCCGAGAAGCTCTGGCGTACCTTGGCTATCTCGGTAGTCGCGGTTTCATCTTGCCCTACGATGTCTTTATGGCAGAACAGACACATCTCTACCGCCGGAACCGTGGCGGCTTCACCCTTGGTTACATTCCGATGGCAGAACTCACACTGAATGTTGTTCTCGGCCACGTGAACGGTGTGAGGGAAGGCAACAGGTTGCGCTGAGGCGTTTCCGATTCCAAAAGGAGGATTGGAAAACCAAGAAATGAACAAAACTACTAGTATAAAACCGATGATTACGGTCGCCACACCGCCGGCCAGTATCAACGGCAACATTTTCCCGCTAGGTATCATTCTTGCAGCGTTCCGTCCATATTACGCCGGTCAGCCTCTAGACAGTCCTTGGTTGTTAGATTTTTGTGCGTGGACCTAGCCCGGTCGCCTATCCAGTTATATCAGGTAACGGTTCCAGAAGTTAGCTACGTCCAAGGTCTGGTTAATACCGAAGACTAGGATCACCACCGCAGCCACGAACACGAAGAACGCGAATATGTTCAGAGGCAGTTTGAACCGGGAGGCGCTCCCTGGCAGATGCCCGGTGGTAACCAACGATGGGATGATGGCATGGGCTGTCAACATGGTGACCGAAAACATAATCACTAAGGGGAAATAAATCCAAAACCACTGAAGGAATAAATGTATATTGTGCCAGTCAGTACTGGTTAGCGCTTTGGGATCGTCGAACATACGGTGGCGTTGGAAGGTCTACTCAACCGCGGTAAATTATGAAGCTAACGGCCCAATTTCGGAGGGGGCCGACGCCAGGTGAAAAGTATCACAATGCCTATTAGGTGTCAAGGGAAATTAGCCTCGATTGCAGCCTGTATCAGTCCCATACGAGAACTGTTGGCGACACTGGTTTAGGAATGTATCGGGACCGAGTCCCAGCCCGTCAACTCTGGCCACTCTTGAACGGCATGGGACGCCACCTGTCGCTGCTGGGCGGCCGGGTAGAAGCTAATAACGGGTTAAAATAGAATGAACTAAGGCCTTCAGTTGTCCTCGCTGGACTTCGGGGCTGGCTTCTAGAGGCAGTCCTTTCTCTCATCACGGGCGACCATCTCCGAGTCATCCGGACGACGTTTAATTCATCCGGGAAGGTTGGCCCGGAACCAGTCCACGATCTCGGAACCGCTGGCGGTCCATACGCCCTGGCGACGGACAATATGGGCTAGGGCCTGATCCAAGAATCCGATTCGGTAGGGTTGCCCGGTTACCCACGGGTGTAAGTTTAGCACTAGCAGTCGACCGGACTGTGAAGACTCTTCATATAGCGTGTCGAAGCTCTCCTGAATCAATCGGCTGTAACGGTCCACTGGCACTTTGCGGTCCCACAGAGCGTTGATGTCGTCCAGGTCCCAACTGACCGGCAGGGCCACCATTCTTCCACCGCCAGACTTTAAAGGGAACGGCTGCTCGTCGTTCACCCAATCGCAGACGTAGCTCAGTCCAGCTTGCTCCAGAATGTCCGGAGTGCGGGCCGACTCGCCGTACTCCGGGCCGAGCCAGCCCTTAGGGGTCGTGCCGGTGGCTTGGCGGATGGCTTCGATACTAGTGTTGACGTAGGCGCGTTCCTCGTCTTCGGACATCTGGCTGGTGATCATGCGGCTGGCCGAAACGCCGTGGCCAATGATCTCACATCCGCGCTGGAGGCAGTGGGTGGCCAGGAATGGATTGAGTTCTGCGGTCTGCGCATCCATCGCCACGGTGGGCTTGATTCCGTACTTCTCCAAGACGTCCAACACTCGGAAAATACCCACCCGGTGGCCGTATTCTCGGTGGGCTACCCGTGCGTAGTCTGGGAATGGCCGGTCGGCGATTCCACCGGCTAAAGAAACGCTATAGCTGCCCTCAGCCGCCTGCCACTCCATCTTTTCCAGAGTGACTATAATACAAATGGCTACGCGGGCGTTGTCAGGCCACCGCAACACTCCTCTTGTGTGAATCGGCGACCAATCGTAGTGGTCGTGGTCCATTCCCGGGCGGCGTTCAGCCGGCATGATCCCCTCTCTTTTGTTTCACCACAGAGTTCCCAGAGACTAAACTCTTTTGCCTCCCCTTGTTCTCTATGTACTTGCGGTGAGTTTTAGCTTTATGTCTACGGCTTGTACTGCTGGGCGTGTGCGACTGCGTCATCGTAGCAATTTTCGATGAAGTATTCGGCGATTTCATCGGCGGTGGTTTGCCATACGCCGTCGTGCGACATGATGTAGCTCAAAATATCGTCCAGGTACTTGACGCGGTGCGGCTGGCCGATCAGGAACGGGTGTAAAGCGATGCACATAACCTGCCCGCTAGTTACCCCTTCCGCGTATAACTGGTCGAACTGGGCTTTGCAGATCCGAGCGAAATATTCGCCCTCGAAATTGGTGCGAAACACCGGCACGTCGTTCAATTCGAAGGTGTACGGGACCGAAACCAGTTTTCCAGACTTGACCCGGATTGGCACCGGCTGGTCGTCGTGGATCCAGTCGGTGTGGTAGATCAGGCCGGCTTCGGCCATCAAGTCCGGGGTGCGGTCAGTACCGGAAATAGCGGGACCTAGCATACCCTTGAGGGTCTTCCCGGTGTGGCGGCGCAGTGTATCGATGCAGTCGCGATAAAACTCCCTCTCTTCTT
>CAZYBD010000088.1:0-2525 GCA_964645515.1 uncultured Dehalococcoidia bacterium
ACCGGTGGGCCAACAGGCTATCACCGACCACCCCTAGGCCGTAGATGACTATGTAGCCGGAAAGGACACGGCGGCCAAATTCCTAGTGGGCCAGGTGATGAAACTAACCAAAGGGCAGGCCAAGCCTGAGCTGGTGAACCAACTGGTGTCGGCAGCCCTGGAAGAAAAGAAGCATACCATACAGCCGGTGACGCCGGGTTAGGCTGAGGTAATATCATGAATATCATCCAGATACTAATATCCGTCTTGCTGGTGGTGGTCATATTGGCGCAGGTCAAAGAGGGCGGCGGCGGTTTGTTCGGTTCGGCGTCCGCGACCATTCGCACCCGGAGAGGTCTGGAAAAGACATTATTCCAGTTCACCATTGGTCTGGCTGCGGTATTTCTGCTTTTATCGATAATTAGCGTCAGGGTCGGATAGCACCCGCATATGGAAACCCCGCTCCTGGTTTTTACCACTGACTTCGGCCTCGCAGACTCCTACGTCGGTGTCATGAAGGGAGTGGCCTCAGGTATCAACCCCCAAGCTCGGTTCATTGACCTGACCCACGGGATAGGCCCGCAGGATGTCGCCCAAGGGGCGTTCGTACTGGGAGTCAACTACCAACATTTCCCCACGTACTCTATACACGTAGTTGTGGTGGACCCAGACGTGGGAACCAACCGCTGGCCTGTCCTGGTGTCGACGCCCCATGGGCGATTCATCGGACCAGACAATGGGGTTCTCAGCGGCGTCCTCGCGGACTACTTGGACGACCCTTCAGACACCCTCATGAGCATCGCGCTGCCTCCCGGAATTTCGGCAGTGCGCCTCACCAACGAAACGTACTGGAACCATCCAGTGAGCGACACCTTCCACGGCCGGGATGTCTTCGCACCGGTGGCAGCCCAACTGTCACTGGGAGTTCCTCCCACCGAGTTAGGCGTGCCCATCGAACGCCTGGTATGGCTACCAATGTTAAAGCCAATGGCCAATTCGAAGGGTGTTAGAGGGCAGGTGATTTACCGGGACGGTTTTGGCAACCTAGTGTCCAACATTCCCGCCGACCTGCTCTCGGGCCACACTGTTCTATTCGAGATTAAAGGCCGGACCATCGAAAGGCTGAGCCGGACGTTTGCCGACTGCGACCCATACGCACCGGAAGGCCTGATCGCCCTGACCGGCAGCCACGGATTCCTGGAAGTTGCGGTGCCCAGAGGGAACGCCGCCGCCATTCTCGGAGTCGAGGCCGGAGAGCCGATCACCGCCACATTTTCCGAGTCTAAATAGCCCTCACTTCGACCCCGGCATGACTCACCGCTTAGGTGCCTCCGTTCTGTAGCTTGACATCGTATTCGCGCATGCTACGATGGGGACAATTTTCCGGAGAGCCAATCTCCGCCCAGGCGGCCCCAGGCACAGCTTTGGAGGACGTATGGATCTTGATCGCGAAACTATGTTGAAACTCTTCCGCACCATGGCGACCATTCGCCATTTTGAGGAACGGGGCATACCCGAAACTGGCCAGCGTGGCATGTCGGCCTCGGTACATTCCTCCGCAGGCCAAGAGGCTGTTCCCACCGGCATCTGCAGCAACCTCTCAGACGAAGACTACATCGGCAGCACCCACCGAGGCCACGGGCACTGCATCGCTAAGGGCGTGGACCCCCGGGAAATGATGGCCGAACTCTTCGGCCGGGCCACCGGGAACAACAAAGGCAAAGGCGGTTCCATGCACATCGCCGACATGAGCAAGGGCATGTTGGGCACCAACGGAATTGTGGCCGGCAGTGTTCCTCTCGCCGTTGGCGCGGCCCTGACTTCCAAGCTGCGCAAGACGGGGCGCGTAGCAGTAGCGTTTTTCGGGGACGGCGGCGCCAATCAGGGTGTGCTGCACGAGTGCATGAACCTGGCCTCCGTGTGGAAGCTTCCTGTGATTTTCTGCTGCGAGAACAACGGCTACGCGGAGTCAACACCCGTCGAGTACGCGTTGTCGGTCTCCAACGTCGCCGACCGCGCCCCAGGGTACAACATGCCGGGGTTCCATGTTGACGGCATGGACGTATTCGCTGTCTACGACGCCGCGAACCAGGCCGTCACCAGGGCCCGCGCCGGCGAAGGACCTACCCTACTAGAGTGCCGCACTTACCGCTACTACGGCCACACGGTCTTCGACAACCCGCTTTCCTACCGGAGCAAAGAGGAAGAGGAGCATTGGCGGGGGCGTGATCCGTTAAAGCTCTTCCGGGAGACTGTGATCCCCCAAGGGGAAATCACGGGGGCAGAGTTGGACCAGATTGAATCCGAGGTTGCCGCCCTGATGGAAGAGGCAGTGAAATTTGCCGACGAAAGTCCGCTTCCCGAGCCCTCCGAACTCTACGAAGACGTGTATGTGGACTACCCGGTGGACATGATGAAGCGCGGCACCAACATGACGGTCTAGGACGACACGGAGGAGCGACAATGACAACCACAACAGCCACCAGAGAATTGCAGTACCGCGAGGCCATCAACGAGGCTATTCGCCAAGAGATGGAACGCGACGA
>CAZYBD010000089.1:0-11556 GCA_964645515.1 uncultured Dehalococcoidia bacterium
TCTTGTTAGGCCGTGGCGATTCCAGCCCCGAGGTGGTACTGCTTTTGGTCGCTTGGACCAATCTTAGCCTGGGAATTTTCAACCTGCTCCCCGGGTATCCTCTGGATGGCGGCAGGGTGCTCAGGGCCGGGATCTGGGGCATCACCGGCAGCTACCACCACGCGACGCAGGTGGCCGCCCGTTCCGGTCAGCTGGTCGGCGGGCTAATGATATTGGCTGGAATCGTTCTGGCCCTCTTGGTAGATATTGTGGATGGGGTGTGGATCGCACTAATCGGCGGATTCTTGTTCACTGTCGCCAACAGGAGCTACCCCCGATGATCGGACCTGCCTGAGAGTCAAGTATGCCTGGCTATGCTAGAATGGATGGGCGGAAATCACGCTGGCCGAAAAATCCGAGATAGATAATGGCGGAGATCAATGGCAACTAAAGGCTCAGGCAACGGAAAGTCCGGCGAGATAATTTACATGGACCACGCTGGCACCACGCCTTTGGACCCCACGGTCTTCAAAGCAATGATCCCTTACTTCACCGAGATGTTTGGCAATCCATCCAGCATTCACACCGTGGGCCAAGGGGCTCGCTACGCTCTGGACGAGGCGAGGGAACGGGTGGCGGCTGTTCTCAATTGCCGAGCCAGAGAGGTGGTTTTCACCAGCGGCGGCACGGAATCGGACAATGCTGCCATAGAGGGCGTGGCTACCGCATTGCAGGAAACTGGCAACCACATCATAACCTCTAATGCAGAGCACCATGCTGTTCTGCATACCTGCCAGCATTTGGAGTCGTTGGGGTTCGACGTAACCTACCTGCCGGTGGATTCCTACGGTACAGTTCAACCGGAGTCGGTTTACCAAGCCATCACGGACAAAACAACTCTGGTGTCCGTGATGTATGCGAACAATGAGATAGGCACGGTGAACCCGGTGCCCGAGATCGCCTCCGCGGTCAAGCAGAGGGCCGCTGAGCTTTCCCGCACCATTGCTGTTCACACCGATGCAGTGCAGGCAGGGGGGTTCTTGGACTTGGACGTCCGCAGACTTGAGGTCGACCTGCTCAGCCTGTCAGGGCACAAATTCTACGGCCCCAAGGGTACCGGGGTACTGTTTGTGAAGAGAGGCACCGCATTCCTTCCTTTGATTCTCGGCGGAGGGCAGGAGCGGGAGCGGCGTTCCGGCACTGAGAACATACCTGGCATCGTTGGTTTTTCGGTCGCCTTGGAAGCGGCCAACTCTCACCGGGAGGAAACCAGCCAGCATTGCGTAGCCCTAAGAGACCGCATCATCGAACAAGTACTGGCTACGATCCCGGGCGCCAGCTTGAATGGGCATCCCACCCAGCGCCTGCCCAACAACGCCAACTTCTCCTTCTCAGGAATCGAAGGTGAGCCCATACTCTTAGGGTTGGACATGGCCGGCATTGCTGCCTCCAGCGGCAGCGCTTGCAGCTCCGGCTCGCTGGAACCGTCTCATGTGCTGTTGGCCTTGGGACAATCGGCCGAGGTGGCCCGAGGCAGTCTGAGGATCACCCTGGGCAAAGAAAACACCGGACAAGAAGTTGACTACCTTCTGAGACTATTGAAGGAACTTGTGGAGCGTCTCAGGCAACTGCCCAGCCTGACCACGGCGAGTTCGTGACTTCCCAGAGATCCAACCGGATCCCGCCGGACCGAGCACAGGGCGAACGACGCCCTCCAATAGTCCGTTGGCGGTTCTTGTGGGTTGCTGTTGTTATCGTGATCTTGGCTGCGACCGCGTGCAGCTCCACCTCTTCGGCCTTGGGACGCTGGTATCAAGGCAGTACGCTGCACATCAAGGTGGTGAGTATAGACCGTGCGCCGGAGGTACGGTACTCGACCATAGACCCCGAAGGGCGGTGGAGTGTGTTTCCGGAGACCAGAGGCACGGAATTGGTTCTGGTGCGCCTGGAAGTAGCGAACCATACGGCGGTCAGCGCCATTGTACACGTGGACCGGGCTGCGGCAGAGTTGCGGGACTTCTCCGGTGACAGCTATTTCCCGGTTGCCCTCTCAGACTCGGTGTACCAGGACTTACGGGGAGAGTCAGAGGTCCGAGTACATATGGATGAGGGGCAGTGTTTCGATCCCAAACGACTTGTGGTAGAGACTGGCACCCTGGTGCAGTGGACCAACATAGGGGCGGTCGACCACTTCGTTGAGTTCTATGGAGCGGAGGTTCCGCTGCAATCGACAGGTCAGGCGACGCTAGCGCCCGCCGGGACCGTTTCCCACATGTTCAGCCAGGCGGGCGAGTTCGATTACTCCTGTAGGTCCGCTGATTCCTGGCCGGACCCGGCCAAGGTATTGGTGGTGGAAAAAGGCTCAGGGGCAGATGTTCGGGAACGTGAGTGGCAGTTCCTTGAGGGCCCGTTCGAGTTGCCCAAAGGTTATGGTGTAGACGGCTGGATGATTTTTGAAGTTCCGGAAGGGACCGAGTTCCGTGACATCCGGTGGCGTGCAGGTGACTCCATTACCGTCAGCTTCTAGATTAACGCTCTCTGTCATTCAGGAGCCGTCCGCATCTTAGCAGATTCGTTTAGCCGTACGTAACTCTCCAGCCTACTTTCTTAAAGGGGACAGGGCTTTCCTTTCCGGCTGACCAGCCAGATCGGACTCGTCATTCAGGCATATCTCGGCGTCCAGACGCATATTCCTTCAAGTTGGCGGAACTCCTTCCAGCGACCTTTGCCAAAGGGGTGCTACTAGTCTACTCAACACAAGCACCTGGCACCGGCGACGGCGTACAATTTAACGCGGCCGGGTTCCACTCCACTTTCCTTACCGGGAGTATTTTTGCTTCAACGGCTTGTAGAACTGCTGTTGTTCGGAGGAAAGCGCCAGTCAGGCACGAGAGAACAGCCGAAAGTCTGGCGCAGGCTTTTCCACATCACCGTCGGGTCCTCTATCCCGATTGCGGGGATATTTTTGGCCCATAGTTGGATGGTCCCCGCGATGGCAGTGGTAGCCGGCGGCGGACTAGTAATCGAGTTAGCACGTTTCAACCTCGGCTGGCTCAACCGGTACTACACTCGTTTGTTTGCCCCCTTGTTGAAAAGTGACGAAGTCGCACACATTACTGGTGCGACGTACATGGTCGTGGCGGGGCTGTTGCTTTTCGTGCTTTACGGAAAAGACGTTGCGGTACCAGCGATGTTCTTCCTATCACTGGGTGACCCGGTCGCGGCGTTGGTGGGCGTGCGTCTCCCAGGCCCCAGATTAGGCGGCAAGTCCCCCGGTGGAACCGTCGCGTTCATCGCGGTTGGCATGGCGGTGACTGCGGTACTGGTCGGATCCGGTGGCATCGATCATCACTGGGCTTTGTGGGTCGGAGCCGCGGTGGCGGGACTGGTTGAACTGGCTTCGACTCCTCCAGACGATAACCTCACCGTTCCGATCCTGGCCGGTACCGCGATGCACCTGATGGGAGCGTGAGCAGCGAACGTAAACGTACCGGTAGCTCACCAAACAGAGGAGAACAAGGTCGTATAGGTCGGCCGCTCCCTGAAGGCCGCTTCGCCTCCGCCGCTTCAGGCGTTGCCGTTGAAGTCGATGACCTCGGCCTGTTCTCGCTGGAACTTCATGTACGCCTGCTTGGTCATGGAGGGTCGGTGGGTGGCTGTGACCGCCTTGGCCTGCCGGGCATCTTCGGCCAACAGGTCGATTACCACCATGGCCATGATCTTCGCCGGGTTGATCACCGCGGTTTCATAGTCGTTGATTAAGTATTCCTTGCTGTGGCCTGGTCCCACGGCCCCTCCGGTGTAGGGGTGGCAGGCCGGCATTATTTGGCTTAGGTCTCCCATATCCGTGGAGCCGCCCCGGTTGCGGCGGGAGGGCATCACCAGCGTGGCCAGTTCGCCCACGACTTCCAACGCGCTGGTGCGGAACAGGTCCTGGAGCTTGCTGTCGTGGCGCATTGGCAGATAGCCGGGGATGGTGGTGATTTGCACTTCGGCGCCCACCGCTAGCGCGCCGGCTTTAAAGCAGCGGTCCACCGCCTTGGAGTTTTCCACCACCACTTTCGGAGTGGAGGAGCGTACCCGCCACTCCAGCCGAACGTCGGAGGGCACCGCATTTACCACCTCTCCACCCTTGGTGATGATCCCGTGGATACGCACTGTATCTTCTGCCCGGTGGGTCTCTCGGTTGGAGTTGATGGCCTGTAGAGCGAAGGAGGCGGCGTTCAGGGCATTCACGCCTTGATCCGGAGAACTGCCCGCGTGGGCCGCGAGTCCGGAGTATCGGACGTATTTCACCACGTGGCCGTTGCTGGTGCCACCCAATGCGAACTTCCGGTTCCCCATGTCGCTGGCGGTATGGCACATCATGGCCATGTCGATGTCGTCGAAATGCCCCAATCTGATCAGTTCCTGTTTTCCGCCCATGAACTCCAGCTTGCCTTGAGAGCGCAGCTCCAAGCGTTGCTCGACTTCAATGAACTCTTCGGCCGGTACGGCGAAGGGTACGATCTCTCCTGAGAGTTGCCTTGCAACCTCTGGGTTTAGTAGACCGATGCAGGCGCCCAGCATCATCCCAATCTGACAGTGGTGACCGCAGGCGTGGGCGGCCCCCGACACTGGGTCAGCATGCGGATGTTCGGTAACTACCAAAGAGTCGAGCTCTCCGATGAGCGCCACCCGGGGTCCGGGGCCGGCTCCGCCAGGAATCCGCCCCTTCAGTCCGGTAATCGCGAGGCCGGTTTCATGGGCTATGCCCATCTCCTGGAATTTTTGGGTTACCAGACTGGCGGTCTTGGTCTCGCGGAACCCGGCCTCCGGGTGAGACAGGATCTGTTTGGAGACGTCGATGATCTCGTTCTTTCGCTTCTCTATGCTCTCGCAGGCACGCTGTTTTAACTCTACGACTGATAGATTCATGAGCCTTTGAAGTTCTCTTCCGAGGCCAGGCCTCGCATGAATTTCAGGTACTCGGGACGGGTCATTTCAGGGCGATGGCCGGATACGATGGCCCCGCCGCTGGCCGCACCGTCAGCCAACAGGTCGATGGCGGTGTTGGCCAGGGCCTTGGCTGCGGTGACCACCGCCAGGCCGTAGTCTTCAACCAAATAGTTGGAGCCGTGGCCCAAGCCGGTGGCCCCACCTACGTACGGGTGTATCGTGGGCATTAAGTGACTTATGTCGCCCATGTCGGTCGAGCCGCCGCGGTGGCCGGTATGCCCCACGTTCTCTTGTCCCACCAGATCGTTGGCGTTGACCTCGAATACCTCTGTCATCGCTTTGCTCTGCCTGAGGGGTAAATAACCGGGTATGGTTGTAATATTCACTTGGCTGCCCACCGCCAATGCCCCGGCCTTCAGTGCCCTGTCCACCTTGGTATTGGCGTCCAGGATGGCCTCTACCGTCTTGCCTCGGACGAACGTTTCCATACGCACGTCGGAAGGAACGGCGCTCACGGCCTCTCCGCCCTTGGTAATTATTGGGTGTACCCGAATGCTATCTTCGTCTCGGAAGGTCTCGCGGTTGTAATGGATGGCGCTGAGAGCAAGAGTGGCTGCGTTCAGTGCGTTAATGCCTAAGTGCGGAGCGCCGCCGGCGTGAGACCCGCGGCCAATGAACTGGATCCGCTTGGCCAAAGTACCGTTGTTGGTGTCGCTGATGCACAGCTTCTTCTCGTCAATGTTTGACGTGGTGTGCAGCATCATGGCCATATCTACGTCGTCGAACTCACCCAGCTTGACCAACTCCGGCTTGCCGCCCAGGAACTCGATCTTTCCTCCTTGGCGGAGGGTGTCACGGTATTCTATTTCGATGTATTCCTCAGCGGGGACTGCCATGAACACCAACCGGCCGCTCAGCGAATTCAGCACATCCGGTTGCATAAGGCCTATGGCGGCTCCCATCATCATGGCGATTTGGCAGTGGTGGCCGCAGGCATGGGCGGCGCCAGTGTTCGGGTCGGCATGAGGATGCTCGTTAACGATCAGCGAGTCCAGTTCTCCCAGAATGGCCAACGTTGGACCGGGAGTGGCTCCCGCCACATCCACTCTCACCCCGGTCATCGCCAATCCGGCACGGGAACGCAGGCCAAGCTCGCCGAATTTGTTGGAGACCAGTCGGGAAGTCTTGGTCTCGCGGTAGCCAGGTTCTGGGTTATTCAGAACGGCCAGGGCCATGTTGATCAGCTCATCGGATCGCGCGTCTATGACATTGTCTACCCGGCGCTTCAATTCCTCTTTCGAGTGGATTTGCGAACTGGCGGAAGACATAGGCTATCTCCAATTGGCTTAACTGGACTCCCCAAGGATTCTAGCAAAGCCCGCCGGACTTGTGTATCCCGAAGTGTATAATTGCCGGGCGGCCGAACACCAGAGTCGAATCTGCCAATTTCGGGTGACATCTTTGTCGCGGCAAGCTTATCTCGGATCCTTCTCAACTGCGTAGGAGTCAGATGAAGGTAGTGATCGCCCCTCAGGGGTTTAAAGGCGGTATTTCGGGTCTGGATGCGGCCAAAGCTATCGCCCGTGGCGTAGTCGCGGCCGTGCCCGGAGCAGAAACGGTCTTAGCTCCAGTGGCCGACGGAGGCGACGGGACGTTGAACGCCTTGGTCGACGCCACCGGCGGTCAGGTCTTTACCAGCACCGTAACTGGGCCGCTCAGCCAACCTCTGGAGGCAGAATGGGGCGTGATGGGCGACGGGCATACTGCGGTCATCGAAATGGCCCGGGCGTCCGGCCTGGCTTTGATCCCGCCCAGTCACCGCAATCCCAAGATTACCACGACTAGTGGTACAGGTGAGATTCTTAAAGAGGCTCTGGACAAAGGCTTCACGACGGTCATCGTGGGACTGGGCGGCAGCGCCACCAACGATGGCGGGGTCGGTATGGCCGCTGCATTGGGAGTAAAATTTTTGGACACCGACGGTCGGCAGCTCCCTCCGGGAGGTGCCGCTTTGGCTCGGTTGGCGCGTATCGACGCATCCGATGTGCACCCAAAATTAAGAGATATTAAGGTGATAGCCGCCACTGATGTTACCAACCCCCTGTGCGGTCCTGACGGGGCTTCGGCGATTTTTGGGCCGCAGAAGGGCGCTACTGAGGCTGTGGTGCAGGACCTGGACTCGGCGCTGGCGAACTACGCACTGGTCGTCAGCAGGGACTTAGGTCGGGACGTGGGTGACCGGCCAGGTGCGGGTGCCGCCGGCGGTCTGGGAGCCGGTCTAATGGCGTTTACGAATGCCGAACTACAGCCTGGGATCGACATGATCTGCCAGGTACTGGACTTCGATTCCCATCTGGATGGGGCTGACCTAGTGATTACGGGTGAAGGCCAGGCCGACCGTACGACCATCTTCAACAAAGCCCCCGTTGGCGTGGCGCGACACGCCCGGTCCCAAGGGGTCCCCACGGTCCTGCTGGCTGGAAGCTTGGGTCCGGGATATTCAGAGCTCTACGAACACGGCATCGTCTCGGTTGTGTGCATCGCCGACAGACCCATGACCTTCCAGCAGAGTCTGACTAGGACGAGTGAGCTGCTGGAGAGTGCGGCTGAACGGACAGTACGACTGGTACGAGCGTCAGGTGTATAAGGGCGACTTTGACCGCCTTCCTTAGTCGATCCTTTCCTTCACGAAGTTAACCACCACTGCCGCCAGTTCAATGGCACGGTCTGCGTCCACCTCGTTGAAGGCCTCGAATGAAGTGCCGTTGGGCAGGAATTCCGGATATCGGGTAATGTAGTGGTACTTGTCCAGTTGGCGGGCCTCGCTTTTCACGATGTCAAACATCATGTCGAACAGCTTGGCGTCTTCGCAAAGGTCCAGTAACGAGTGGCCCCAGACGTCCTCCACTCGTTTGTGGTAGAGGTAGGCTTTTATGGCCTTCTCCCCTGCCTGTTGACCCTGGAAACAGGCCAGGCTGTGGAGGCCGTTTTTGCGAAGGAACCGTGCGTCCTGCAAGTCGTGTTCGGCCTGGCGGAACCAGCGGGCGCCTTCTGCCAAGTAGTCAGGCACTGAACAGCACCCGTCCCTCACGGCATGCCAGGTTTAATGCGGGAAGGGATTCCTTAAGAGTCTCGAACTCTGCCGGTGTGTAAACCAACGCCTCTATCTCCACAGAGCTCTCCAAGTGGTAGGAAACAAAGTCGGCCCGGCGCCCGAAACTGTGCTCAGTCTGGTGAACAACCACCAGTTCGATCCTGGTGTCGGGCTTGTAATCACCTGCCGCCATGTCGCCGGTCAAAATTACCTTGTCGAACCCCAGCTGGGGGAAGACCTGCTCGATCTTCTCTAGCTCGTTTTCCAGCATCTGTTTCCTAAACTGAGCAAAGCCCACCCGCATTGGCATGTGGGCTAGCCCAAAAGGACCAGATGGACCTGCTTGGGGCCGTGGACGCCCTGCACGATGGTCATTTCGATATCGGCGGTGCGGCTCGGGCCAGTGATGAAGTTCAAGTAACTACCCATTTCGCCGGACCGTTGGTAGAATTCCAGACGCCGGAGCAAGAACAGGTCGTCTAGGCTCTCCAGCACTTCCTCAGGCCTGACCACTGCAATGTGTACCGGCGGGTAGAGCGATACCAGTCTGCTGAGGCCACGGCGAGGCAATATCACCAACGATCCCGTCTCGGCCAGGGCATAATCGGTGCCGGTCAGACCCAGGTCGGCCTGGCGTATCTCCTCGCGTAGAGCCTCGCGGGTATTGTTGCTATCGCGGACGACAGGTGTAACAGTCAGGCCCCGGTTGGCCAGGGCGGCGTCCACCGGCAACTGGTCAAAGACCTCTTGCCCCGACCGGACCACTCTTGTGCCTCCCAGTTGCCGGGCCAGCCCTTCTATGTGGCCGATGGCGTCTTCGATGCCAGGTGCCCGATGAACGTTCCAGCCGCCCTTTGCTGCCATATCGGCCAGTCGATCCAGCAATAACGGCCGGTCTCGTTCCAGCCGTTGACGCACCTCGGCGGCTCTTTGTTCCAATTCGCCGGGGGTCTCCGTCAGCCGATGGTAGCGTAGCTCCGGTGGTTCGTCTGTACGGCTCAACGAATCCCGGACGGATTGGAGAAATTCGGCCTTGGGAGTCCCAAGTATGTCCCCGGGCTCAGACGTTGTCACGAGGTTCCCCGTTGGAGTTTTTGGACAGTTCATCCCGCCAGACCTCCCGGAAAGAACGGGGAGGCAACTCTGGGAGGTCGCGGGCCTTAGTCCAACGCGAGAACGGAGGGAAAGGGACTCGTTTGATCCAGCCCCTGTCTCCAGAGAAGGGCGAGAAGGGCACTAACCGGTTCACGGCCTGAAGCGTCCGGCCGAGACTGGCGGTGATTCCTAGGAGCGCCGGGCGGCTCATCAATATGGTATAGGCTCGAGCCATAAGGCTCTCAGAGGCCGTCACGGCGCGTTCGCTGAGGTCATCGCTTTCTGCTGTCCGGTGCCGCAGTTCCAATAGCATTCTGGGGATGTTGATCTTGACTGGACAGACCTCTCGGCAGGCGCCGCAGAGGCTGGAGGCTTGGGGGAGTTCCTTGGATTGTTTTAGACCTACCAGCATGGGAGTGACCACCGCTCCGATGGGCCCTGGGTAGACCCAACCGTAAGCATGGCCGCCCACCCGGCCGTAGACCGGACAAATGTTTAGACAGGCAGCGCAACGGATGCAGTAGAGCGCCTCCCGCAGGGCCGGATCTTTGAGCATGCGAGAGCGGCCGTTGTCCACCAGTACCATGTGAAATTCCTCGGGGCCGTCCTCGTCGTCGTTTCGCCGCGGTCCGGTGATCATGCTCACGTAGCTGGTGATGCGTTGGCCGGTAGCAGAGCGCGGCAATAGTCGTAAAAAGACCGATAGGTCCTGCATCGATGGTATGACTTTCTCCATTCCGGTGATCCCGATGTGCATCCTGGGCGCCGAGGTGCAGAGCCGGCCGTTGCCTTCGTTGGTGGTTATGACCAAGGTGCCGGTTTCGGCGACCACGAAGTTCGCGCCGCTGATGCCCAGGTCGGCCTCCAGGAATTTTTCACGCAGGGCGACCCGGGCTGCCGCAGCCATGGCTTCTATATCGTCGTTGTAAGGCAGGCCTAGCTGGTCCCGAAACAGTTCCGCCACGTCTTCTTTGGACTTATGCAGGGCCGGGGCCACGAGGTGGGAAGGAGACTCGCCGGCAAGTTGGATGATGTACTCGCCTAGATCGGTCTCGTAGACATCGATGCCCAGTGATTCCAACACTGGGTTAAGTTCCAATTCCTCCGAAACCATGCTCTTGCTTTTGGTTGCTATCTTGACGCCGCGACTCTTGGCCAGGTGGCCAACGATTTTGTTGGCCTCGGCGGCGTCTTTCGCGAAGTGCACTTGACCGCCAGCTGCCGAAACGCTGTCATAGAGCATCTCGAGATAGTAGTCCAAGTGGTCAAGGGTGTGCGTTTTGATTTCCCGGGCCTCGTCTCGCCAGCGGTCCCAAGCCTCCCATGAGACTTCTTCTATGGCGCTGCGGCGTGCCACATCAAACCCCGACCCGACTCGGTTCAGGGCGCGGCGCAGCTGGGGGTTCTCCATGGCCTCAGCTGAGGCCGAAACAAATTCGCTTGTCTTAATCTCCGGCACTAGGTTTCCTCAGTTATTTATTTCGCTGCAGGAACTGCTGAGACTGTGTACCTTGTGGTGGAACCCAGTCACTCGCTCTCGGGGTCCAGTATTTGGGCTAGATGGCGGACCTTGATTTCAGGATTATGTCGGTGCAAGGCCCCGCCGATGTGCATCAAGCAGCTTGGGTCGCACGAGACCAGGGTGTCCGCCCCGCTGGCTCTGATGTTGACCACTTTGTCCATCAGCATCCCTTCTGATATATGGGGGAGCTTTACTGAGAAGCTGCCGCCAAATCCGCAGCAGACTTCGGAGCCTTCTAGCTCACGTTGCTCCAGACCGGAAACCGACCGCAGCAGTTTCTGGGGCTCCTCTCTGACCTCCATCTCCCGCATGAGATGGCAACCGGGGTGGAACACCGCAGACCCTTGGTAGGAGGCCCCGGCGTCCTCGATTCCCAAGACTTTTACCAGAAATTCGGAAAACTCGTAGACCTTGCTAGCCAGAGTTTCGACCTGGCTCAACAGGTCGGGGTCGTCGGAGAACAGGTCGTGGTAGAACACCCGCATCATCGCGCCGCACGAACCGGACGGGACTATGATGTAGTCGCTATTTCGAAAACTGTGCAGCACCCGAAGAGCCAGCGTACGGGCCTCCTCTGTAAACCCGGAGTTATAGACCGCTTGTCCACAGCAGGTCTGCTCCCCTGGGAAACCGACTTCGACACCCAATCGACGCAGTACCCGTACTACACTCACGCCAACCTGTGGGTACAGTTGGTCGACGATACAGGTTACGAAGAGGTCCGCTTTTATTGGCTTATTCTGTGACAAGGAAATACCGCCCATATGTTGCCCGGAGGTTAAGTGCGGGAAGCGTAACAGAGTGCCCTAACAGTTACAACAATCTTTCTGGGTCTACAAGCCGTCCCATGTAGAGGAGCGCAGGCGTGTTAAACTCGGACCATAAATGCAGGTTGAGGCACAGATGATATCCAGCAGTACTGAAGTTG
>CAZYBD010000090.1:0-6296 GCA_964645515.1 uncultured Dehalococcoidia bacterium
ATGTGCAAAGGTATCGAGTCCTGGGCCTGGTACGGGCTGCAACCCATAAACCAACTGACCAAGCCTGGCGGCACGCTTATCGTTACCTCCCGTCAGGCTGCTGACGCCATATTAGAGGACGTTCATCAGAAAGATACGGCCTACAACTTGGCCATCGTCACCGGCACCGTCAGTTTCTCCGGACTTTGGGTCTACAAAGACGACCACACCGACGTCCGAGTTCTGGGTGCTTTATGCAAAGCGTGCCCGGAACTGGTCAGTTTGGAGGCCATGCTGGGAACCATTGACGAGACCATGGGCGGCGGCACCAAGCTGGCCTCGGCCCAGCGAGCCCACGACCGCACCACCTCAAGACTTGTTGAACCCGGCGAAGGAAATAGCGAGACCCCGTTCAGTTTCGACTTGCCAGGCTGGAAGTCGATGGAGGAAGGTCTGGTCATTAGAGGCATCGAAGAGGGCGGCGGCTTCCGCGGCGGCGAGGGAGGCTACGAACCAGTGCGGAACGAGGTATTCAAAAAGTTCAGCACCCGCTCCATGCGCCCAGTCGTGAACTTCGAGCCCTGCATCAAATGCACCCTCTGCTGGCTACAGTGCCCCGCCACCTGCTTCGATGTGACACCAGACGGCCTCTTCGACGCCAATATGGAAGCTTGCTGCGGCTGCGGTGTCTGCGAAGCCGTGTGTCCCGTACCAGACTGTGTGACCATGGTCAACGAAGCCGAGTTCAACGACAACAACAGCCAGTGGGAATTCTGGCAGAAGGACAAAGACGGATACAACAAATGGATGACCACTCTGGTGGAGCAACAGAGGTCTGAGACCCGGACCCATGGCTTCCATCACGTGGGCGGTTACGCTGAAGAGATCCAACCGGCGGAGGCAGACTAATGGCCACCGTGCAGACCGAAATGTTCCAGGACTCTAGGGAAGAATTGATTAGCGGCAGCGAGGCAGTAGCCATCGCTTGCGCCTTGGCGGATGTTGATGTGATCACCGCCTACCCCATACGCCCTTACGACACGGTGATGCAGTACGTGTCCAAGCTGAAAGCAGACGGCGCCTTCGACTGCGACTTCATCGTGGCCGAAAGTGAGCACTCCCAGTTCGAGATCGTGAAACACGCCTCAGCGGTGGGCGCCCGAACGTTCTGCGGCTCAAGCGGCGTGGGCTGGTTCTACGCCTTCGAAGCGATAACAGTTACCGCGGGGCTGCGTATGCCCGTGGTAGCCATGGTCGGCAACCGGGCTCTGGACGACCCGGGCGCCTTTGGTGTCGAACACAACGAGGCGATGGCCGTCCGGGACTTGGGCTGGCACCTGTACTGGGTAGCCACCGCTCAAGAGGCGATGGATACTGCCCTCCTAGCCTGGAGGGTGGCTGAAGACCCACGGGTGCTCTTGCCCTTCGCCCTCAGTTGTGACGGGTCGTTCCTTACCCACTCACAAGCCATCGTACAGGTACCCACCCGAGACCAGGTGAACCAGTACCTGCCGGGGTACGACCGGGGCAAATTGCAGCTTCACCCGGACAACCCGATCACGGTGGCGCCTCAAGTTAACGAGGACTGGTTGATGGAAATCCGCCGCCAGACCGATGAAGCAATGCGGCGGGCGTCCGGGGTAATCGTGGAGGCCTACGACGAGTTCAAAGAGGTCTTTGGCCGTGGCGACCCCAGCCCGTTCATTGAAGAGTACATGACCGACGACGCCGAAATTATCCTCGTGGGCATGGGCACAATGGCCATGCCCACTCGTGAAGCGGTGCGTCGGATGCGGGGACAAGGGAAGAAAGTCGGATTCCTGCGAGTCAAGTTCTTCCGACCATTCGCGGCCGAGGAGATCCAACGGGCATTAGGCAAGGCTAAGGGCGTGGCAGTAATCGACCGTGACTATTCGTACGGGTCCCCGTCCTACGGAGGGGTGCTTTTCCACGAACTCAGGTCCACTCTCTATCCGTTGAAAGAACATCCACTGATGCTAAACTTCATAGCTGGCTTGGGTGGACGTGAGATCATGGTCCGCGATATCAATGAAATGGTCGAGACCACCGAGAAAGCGTTAGAGACCGGGAAGATCGCGCAAGAAACCACCTGGATCGCGGTAAGGGAGTAAGTGAGATGACGACAGTCCAAGATTTGCCTCAAGTTAAGGGTGTTAAGAATATTCCGGTCGAAGACTTCTTCACCTCGGGACACCGGACGTGCCAGGGCTGTGAATCTGCCTTGGTCATGCGGCTAATGATAAAAGCAGCCGGACCTCGGACCATCGTGCTGGGCAGCACCGGCTGCATGTATGTGGCCGACACCACTTACTACAGCACGCCGTGGGTAGTGCCCTGGATGCACACACAGTTGGGATCCTCCGGTTCAGCAGCCACAGGTACGGCCGCCGGCCTGTCATCCATGATGCGCAAGGGTAAGATGCAGCAGGAACCCATCAACGTCATCGCTTTCTGCGGCGACGGCGGCGGCGTCGACATGGGTCTCTCCGCCATATCGGCTGCATTGCAGCACGACGAGAACAATCTGCTCATCCTTTGCTACGACAACGAGTCTTACGCCAACACCGACATCCAGGTGTCGGGTAGCTCTCCATGGGGCGCCAACAGCACCTTCAGCCCCCCGGGCAAGGTCCACCGAATCATGAACAACCGGTGGAAGAAGAACACGGCCCCTATGCTGGCCACCGGTCACCCCGATGTACGTTACATCGCCACCGCCTGCGGCTCTTACGGTTTGGACTTCAACAACAAAATCCGCCGCGCGCTGACAATCGGCGGCCCCACTTTCATCCACAGCATAGACCCCTGCCCCAAGGGCTGGGACTACGACCCTAAATACTCCCACGAATTGGGGATGCTGGCCATAGAGACCGGCCTATGGGTGCAGTACGAGATCACGGACGGCGAGCTCCTCCTGAACGGCCCCAGTCGCTCCATCGCCAAGGGCATCCGCAAGCGCAAGCCCGTCGAAGAGTACCTGAGCCGTCAAGGCCGATTCGCTCACTTCACCGAAGATGACATAAAACACTTCCAGATGCGGGTGGACGAGACCTGGGAGAAATGGTGGATGCCGGGCGTGGTGCCAATGACCATGAGCGACGAGTAGCTGCTCTCGACTATTACATCTGATGGAATGAGGGCCGGCCAGATGGCCGGCCCTCTTTCCTTCTAGACCCACAACTCTCAGTGACACCCCAGGAAGAGCGAGTGGGAGAGGCAGGTTGCCGTCGCCTCAATATCTGAAAAGCAAGGGTCCGAAGCGGCTGCTTCGACGCAACCTTACGGCGTGAGTATCACTTTGCCCCTCGTCCCGCGGTTGGCCAGGTGTTGGTGGGCTTTGGCGACTTCGGACATGGGGAGTACTTGGTCTACCACCAGCCTGACTCTGCCTTCGGATAACATGGGGAATAGCTCAGCCATGGCTGCTTGGTGGGCTAGTCGACCCTGGGGCGAGCGTCCTATGCTAAAGCCGGTCACAGTGCGGTTGGCAGTGGTGATGTCGGAGGCAGGGAGGTTTGCTGGCGTTCCCGAGGAGTTTCCGTAGGTGATCAATCGTCCATAGGACGCCACACACCGCACGCTCTTCTCCAGCACCGGACCGCCAACACATTCCAAGACCAGTTCAAGTCCCTGACCGTCACTTTCTTGCAGGACCACTTCCTCGAAGTCTTGGGTAGTGTAGTTAACCAGCACATCGGCGCCCAGAGAGCGGCAGAGGTCAAGCTTTTCCTGGGTCGATGCGGTAGCGATGACTCTAGCACCCCAAGCCTTGGCCAGTTGGATGGCGACGGTCCCCACGCCCGAGGCACCGGCCTGCACCAGGACGGTGTGTCCCGGCTCTATGAGGCCGCGAGTCTTGAGCAAATGGTAAGACGTCAAGAAAACGAGAGCCATACCCCCGGCCTGCACTGGGTCGATTGTTTCCGGGTAGGGGAAAACCATGCTGGCATTGACCGCCACGTATTCGGACTGGCCGCCAGGCCCTATGGCCATCACCCGTTGCCCCACAGAGATGCCGGTGACCTCTGCGCCGACTTCCGTTACGGTTCCCGCCGATTCCAGTCCCAGTGCCGACGGCAGCTCGGGCCCCGGGTAGCTGCCGGCCCTGCGCAGGATGTCAGCGTAGTTTACCCCGGCGGAGTCTACTCGAATCAACACCTGATTCGGCCCCGGTTCAGGCTGGGGCGCATCTTCCCATTTCAGGACATCCAGACCCCCGAATTCGTGTATGCGAACCGCTTTCATATGTGTTCCCTCCTGTACATTCTCTCTTAGAGCGTGGCCAGGTGCGGGTCCGACCCTCTACCCAATCGCTGAAGTATGCGTTCCTGGATTCTGCACTGTCCCGGGATGTCGGGTTCCAACAACCGCCGGGGACACATCTCTAATAATGACTCAATCATACCCACGGAACTGAGGTGCGGCGAGGACCTCTTCGTTCAATGTGCGCACCGGCTCCCCATTGGCGAAAGCGCAGATATCTTCTACCACTCCGGCATGCATCGCCTTGTATGAATCCTCGGTCACGTAGCCAAGATGAGGAGAGATCAGAACGTTATCCAGCTGCAGCAGAGGGTGGTTCGGAGGCAAGGGCTCGACATCGAAGGTGTCCAGGGCCGCCCCTGCTATAGCCTTGTGCTGCAAGACACCGACCAACGCCTGTTCGTCTACAATCGGGCCTCGGGAAGTATTGACTAGATACGCGGTCGGTTTCATCAGCCCAAGTTCCCGGGCCGTCACCAGTCCTCGGGTCCGGTCACTCAACACAACGTGGATAGAGACGATATCAGAGAACTGAAACAGCGCCTCTTTATCCACCAAAGTCGCGCCGCATTCGGTAGCCCGCTGGGCCGTCAGGTTCTGGCTCCAGGCGGTGATATTCATGTCGAATGCGTTCCCAACCCGCGCCACCAAAGAACCAATGTGGCCCAGACCCAATAGCCCAAGAGTCTTGCCTTTGAGCCCCACTCCCACGGTAGTACCCCAGCTACCCTCACGTGATCTGTAATGTTCCAGGGGAATCTGGCGTACCAGGGCAATAATCAGCCCCCATGTAAGCTCCATTGGGCCCTCGCCCCCGCCATCTGTGCCGCAAACCGTCACACCAAACTCGGTAGCGGCCGTCAGGTCGAAGGAAGAGTTCCGGCGGCCGGTCGTAACCAGCAGTCGCAGATATGGCAGACGGGCCAACAAGGAGCGGGGAAAGGGGGTGCGTTCCCGCATACCCATGACCACGTCGAAATTCTTCAGCCGGTCCACCAGGGTATCTTCGTCTTTCAGGTGGTCGCTAAAGTATTCGACCTGGGCCCCCACCGGCAACTGGGACCAATCGGCCATGTCCTTGGCTACCCCTTGGTAGTCGTCGAGAACCGCTATTTTCATGCCTACTGTCCTACTTACAATTAGCGATTCAGCACAGACGTCGAAGAGATTCAAATTTTGATTCTCGGCGGTCTCTGTGCTCTCTGTGGTTAGCTTACTTCCCATCGGGATCATCACTAAATTAATGCATGTCCCGCCAAGGGTCAAGAAACCGCTCCATTAGCTACGGACCGGGCCATACTTGACCCTTGAGCCAGCCGCAGCTAATCTTTACCGATACTTCCGCCGGCGCAACCGAAACCAGCAATTTGGGGGCATCTATGGAATCGCGAGAATATGACGTAGCTATCGTCGGCGGAGGGATCATAGGCCTGTCCACTGCCATGCACCTGACCTCTCGGTTCCCAGGTTGGCGAGTGGCACTCTTGGAGAAAGAGAAAGAACTGGCCACTCACCAAACCGGCCACAACAGCGGCGTAATCCATTCGGGCATTTACTACCGTCCCGGTTCCCACAAAGCGAACTTTTGCGTTGCCGGTGTCCAGAAATTGCTCCGGTTCTGTGACGAAAACGAAATCGAGTACGAACAGAGCGGCAAGGTGATAGTGGCCACCGACGAATCGGAGATAGGACGCCTGGAAAACCTCTACCAACGGGGCGTGGCCAACGGAGTCGGAGGACTGGAGATGGTCGGACCCGAGCGGCTGAAAGAAATCGCGCCCCACGCGGCCGGCATTAAAGCGCTCTGGTCACCACAGACGGGGATTGCCAACTATGGAAAGGTCTCCCAGACTTACGCCATACGGTTTCAAGCGGCCGGGGGAGATATCTTCAACGAGGCTCCAGTCCTGAGCATTAACCGCGCTGGGGGGTCACTGGCGTTAGAGACTCCCAAAGGCACGGTACAGGCCAAGCATTTCATCAACTGCGCCGGCCTCTACGCGGACCGAGTCGCAGCCATGACTGCGCGGCGG
>CAZYBD010000091.1:0-4225 GCA_964645515.1 uncultured Dehalococcoidia bacterium
CAAAACTGCGGCTCCCAGCGCCCATAGCCCCACGCTGGTGACGATTACAAGCTTGGTGTCCAGGCTGAAGCGGGCCAGCCGGCGGTGACGCCAGACATCCACGAAAAATACCCATCCCAGTCCCCCAAGCACCATTAACACCGTCATAGTGATCAGGACTGTAAAATTGCCAACGAATCTGGCCGCGTTGCCTGCCGTCGCCTCTGGGATGATGTTGAAGCCGGCGTTATTGAACGACGACACGGAAAGGAACATGGAATGCCAAAACGACTTCACGTGATTTAGTCCGTCCAGGCCGTCGATCTGCCAGAAAATGATGATGGCCCCGAGGACGTAAAGCGAGAAGACCATCGCAATAACCCGTAGGCCGAGCCCTCGGAGTCCCTGCATCTGTTCCACACCCACCGTGTCCCGCATGAGGCCGCGTGTCACGATCCGTTCCTGCAGGGTTGACCTATGACCGATCAGCAACAAAAGGAAGGTGCTAACGACCATGAATCCCAAGCCCCCAACCATCATCAACACAAAAATGACGGCCTGCCCGAAGGGGGACCAAAATTCGGGTGTATTGACCACAGTATGGCCGGTAACCGTGACGGCGGAAGTGGACGTGAAGAATGCTGTTTCCACCGCTGTAAAACCTTCGCCCGCGTTTGCTACTGGCAAACTCAACAGTCCACCGCCGACGACGATTAGCAACGCGAAGCCGGACAGTAGGATCGTGGTGACGCCGAACATACGCCTGGGGCGCCGTAATGGAGCAACTTCCTCAACCGATGGAGAGACCTCCCGGCGCCGGGGCATGCCGATGATGGCGTCTATGGGCCTTCGGCGGCGGTCGCCTGCCATCGTTAGCGGCTCCTGAATGGGCGCAAAACGCTGCGGCCGTTCGGATCACAAGGGTAATGGTAATGGGTGAGCCCGAAAGCAAGTAGAGTCCTGGCGGGTGCCGGACCTATCGAGGAGCCGTTAGGACTGTTTCCGGTATTCGTGCGTCGATGCAGGACCGGTCTATAGGGGGTTATAGGCCGGGCAAGTCCGTTATTGTGTTTACCAGTTTCGCGCTAAGCGTGAAACTGGGCACAAAAATTCTAGGTTTCCCGTTTCCTTGTGTCAATGAAACCCCGGCGATTATTCTGTGTCATTGACGAACTCCACGACGCCGGAAATCTCTCAACAGGCGTCACGAACATGGCGCTCTTACTCAATCCCTGTTCTCCATTCGACGGGGCAGGGTCGTCCAATGGTGAGTTGCATGGTGGCCGAAGACCTTCCTCAAGTTCACCATGGTGGAATTGCTTTATTCCCCCGAATCCGGTGCACGTCTATGCTAAGATGTTTCAACGGCGCTGCCTTCTCGAGGTGACAGTAGATGACGACTAGGTCCCGACAGGTCGAATTGGGCTTCGACCCTGTTCAAATTGATAAAAAATGGCAGGCCCGTTGGGAGCAGGACGGCCTCCATAGAGTGCTCGAATTCGACCCCCGCCCCAAATGGTACGAATTGACCTTGTACCCGAATCCTTCTGGCGACCTACACATCGGTCACTGGTACGCTATTGCCCCGGCCGACTGCCATGCTCGCTTTCGCAGGATGCAAGGTTTCAACGTGCTGCACCCCATCGGGTTTGACGCTTTCGGGCTACCGGCCGAGAACGCCGCCATCAGCCGTGGGATCCATCCCTACGAATGGACCATGGATAACATCGGGAATATGAGGCGGCAGTTGCGTTCTATAGGCGCGGTCTATGACTGGGATCGCGAAGTCATCTGCTGCTTGCCGGAATATTACCGTTGGAACCAGTGGTTTTTTCTGAAGTTCCTCGAGCATGGTCTGGCTTACAGAGCCAACGCTCCGGTTGTCTGGTGCCCGTCCTGTCAGACTGTGCTGGCCAACGAGCAGGTTGTTAACGGTACTTGCGAACGCTGCGGTACCGATATAACCCGCCGGGACTTGGAGCAGTGGTTTTTCAAGATTACGGAATATGCCGATCGTCTCTTGGATTTCAGCGGTTTGGAAGAATGGCCCGATAAAATTCTGACTATGCAGAATAATTGGATCGGCCGTAGTGAAGGCGTCGAGATCGGCTTCGATATTTCCCAATCGGGCATAAGTGGAATAGAAATTCGCACCTTTACCACCCGCATAGACACCATCTTTGGTGTCACATTTGTCGTCTTAGCCCCAGAACACCCTCTAGTTGAAGCGTTGACCACGGACGAGCATCGGTCGGAGGTGGAACGATACATCCAAACAGCTCGGCAGACATCGGAGATCGATCGTCTGTCTACGGATAAAGAAAAGACAGGGGTATTCACCGGTAGCTTCGCGGTCAACCGGCTCAACAATGAGCGAGTCCCCATATTCATTGGCGACTACGTGCTGATTACTTACGGCACTGGTGCCGTAATGGGCGTGCCGGCCCACGACGCCAGGGACTTCGACTTTGCCAAGAAATACCAGCTGCCCATCCGTACCGTTATCGCCCCAATAACCTGGGACGGTAGCGAGTTGTCCGAAGCATACCTGGGTGATGGGTTCATGACCAACTCAGGACGGTATGACGGTATGACTAACGAAGAAGGTTCCCAGGCCATAACCGACGACCTCGAAAAAAAGGATTGGGGCCAGCGGACTGTCTCCTATCGGATCCGGGACTGGCTTATATCTCGCCAGCGTTACTGGGGCACTCCCATTCCTATGGTCTACTGTGATTCCTGTGGCGTGGTACCAGTGCGGGAGGAGGATCTGCCGGTACTGTTGCCTCAGGATGCCGATTTCAAACCCACTGGTGAGTCTCCGCTGGCAGCTAACGCCGCGTTTGTGAAGACTGAATGCCCCAAATGCGGCGTCCCTGCACGACGGGAAACCGATACCATGGACACCTTCATGGACTCGTCCTGGTACATGATGCGCTATCTCAGTCCCGACTTCGCCGATGGCCCGGTTGACCCCGATCTAGCCAAGAAGTGGTTGCCTGTCGACCAGTACACTGGTGGTGCGGAACATGCCGTCATGCACCTCTTATACAGCCGGTTCTTTATTAAAGGCCTCTGCGACATGGGGATTGTCGAATTTGAAGAACCGTTTTTACGCCTGTATAACCAGGGTGTTATCCTCGGTCAAGACCACGAAAAGATGAGCAAAAGCCGAGGGAACGTGGTCAATCCGGACGAAGTCGTTGGGCAGATGGGCGCCGACGCAGTGCGTTGCTTTCTGATGTTCATCGGCCCTTGGGACCAGGGTGGACCTTGGAGCGATGTGGGTATCAACGGCACCGCACGGTGGTTAAACCGCGTATGGGAGGTCGCCGACCCAGAGCTCCGAGACCCGGCAGCGCTGGGCACAGATATACCCGAAAACGAATGCCGACAGACGCTACGCATCCTGCACCAGACGGTCCGCAAATGCTATAACGACTTAGACCGATTCAAATTCAACACGGCAATATCCTCCCTCATGGAGCTGACCAACCACTTGAACCGGGTATGGGTCGACGCCAGCATTGATTCCGCTACCTGGCGGGAATGCGTCGAGAATTTGCTGTTGCTCCTTGCCCCTATGGCACCGCACATGACCGAAGAACTCTGGGAGCGTACGGGCCACGCTTACAGTATCCACCAACAGCCGTTCCCATCCTGGAACGAAGATCTGGCCGCCGACGAAACCATCACCCTAGTTGTGCAGGTCAACGGCAAGGTACGCGACAAGCTGGAGGTGCCTGCTGGTATCGCCGAGTCGGATGCCCAAGAATTGGCGCTGGCCAGTCCTAGAGTGCAAACTTACATCGAGGGCAAAGACGTGAGAAAGACAGTGTACGTGCCTGGCCGCTTGGTGAACGTAGTCGTCTAAAAGGATTCGCTAATTAGAGATTTGGCCTGATGATCAACAATAACAATAACGGCGGCCTTGGCTGCTTCTATGGCGTGGGCGTCGGTCCGGGAGACCCGGGACTTCTGACCTTGAAAGCCCAACGTCTACTCCAAAGAATAGACGTGATCTGTTTCACTCAACTGGACAACGGTGAGCCAAGCTTCGCGTTAGGAGTGTTGAAAGAAGTCCTGCTGGATGCCAGTCCTGAATACCTGAGTATTACGATTCCCTCGGACGATAGCCAGGTCGCTATGGATATCTCGCGGGCGGCCGCTGCAGCAATAGCGGGCCATTAGAGCCAGCCGCGGGACACGGCCTTAAATACCGAAGGCGACCCTATGCATTCCAGCG
>CAZYBD010000092.1:0-5904 GCA_964645515.1 uncultured Dehalococcoidia bacterium
AACGTTACTTTCAGGCTGACCTCGCGGTGATAATTGAGCTGGTATAGCCAGGCGGGTTGTGAGACTTCAGGGTGATGGCGCAAGTCATAAACGTGGGCCTACCTAACCTTTGGGGGGTCTAGTACTATCCGGCAAACCACATGCTAGTTGCTGGGTTGGAACTTCCTGACCTAACTCCTGAGCACCTGAACCTCGCCCAGGGACGATATCCCGGGCTAGACACAGCACTGGATACGTTCTGGCCATCGGAAAAACCGACGGGCCCGGGTTAACCCGTCAGGCTCTATCTGGCTATCCACCGGCTCCATACTCTCTACTACGAACGCAGTTGTTCGTCCAGGTTCACGTTCAATGCATCGACCTCTTTCTGAATATCGATGCGGCTAACGTCCTTGACGAAAGCTTTATCCTTTATATTTCGCCGCACCGACCTATATTAAACGTCTTCCAAGCTCTCAGGCGAGCGTACTAGCGCGACGGCTCGGATGCAGCCCTATAACTCGCCTATAGAGAATAAGCTATGTTCCATTAACGACTCCAGACGGATACCGGTATGTTCAAGACCGAGCAGACGATTTCCTCAGGATACCCGTGGCCTCGCGGAATCTGAGCGCGTAGGTCAGATGGCCCAAGGAAGCCGGACAGATCTCTCAATCAAAGTCTTCGGTAGACCTGCGATTCTTTATAGGCGCCGAACTTTCTGTCATAGCCGCGCATTCGAGCCTCCGCCGAGTTCGAATGTTTCATCAGCATGTCGGTATTCACATAGTTTTGTAGAAATCCGCTGATCCCTTCTCTATCGATCACGTCCAGCATCGTCTTCCTCTGTTACTTCATCCCCTTCGATATCTAGTTTATCTTCCGTCCTATCCAATCGAGGGCGGGCGCCGGGCCGGGGCTCGCACCGGACAGCTGTGGTCAGAAACCCGCTGTGGGCCACCATCCGGTGGTCTGGTCGCACGCTGCGCTCGGTAACGTGCCAATTCCGGAGCAGTGTTTCCATTGACTCCATCATTTGGAACCGACCGTCTACCTCTAAAGCGCCCACCAAACGGTGGACCTGCAAGATGGTTGGCACAAAGCTCAGCATGATGCCGCCCATCACCAAGGCGTCGCCGATGGCGGTCACTGCCTGCCAAGGTTCAGGCACATCCAGTACGATCCGATCCACATCGCGCTCGGAGATGCCCTGATAGATGTTCCCGACTTTCACTTCCAGATTGGAGTAGCCGACAACTACCTTTTCTATGTTGCGCATAGCCTTTGGCAAGACCGATTCATCGATTTCATAGGTGACCACTCGGCCGCTGTCGCCCACAGCCCGTAGCAGTGCCGAAGTCAGCGCCCCTGACCCCAGACCGCCTTCAACAACCGTGGCGCCAGGGAATATGTCAGCGAAATTTACTATGTTCCCCAAGTCCTTGGGGTAAATTATCTGCGGCCCTCTCGGCATCTCACGGACGAAATCCCCCAGGGTAGGCCGCACTGCCAACATGGTGTGGCCTTTGTCGGTACGATACCAGCCCCCGACATGCTGGCCGATCATCAGGGCGTGTTCCAACCGCCCCAAGTGGCTGTGAAACGTCTCTCCATCAGCCAAGGTCACCATATAACGACGCGACTTGCGGTCCAACAACAGAGCCAAGTCGCCGGGCTGGAAGCAATTCTTATCAGACTCTTTTTCTATCAATCTGGTTTCGTCTATGAGGTCCGCCGTCGAGCGAAAATCAGTTGCCGGTGGTCCCCGGTCTACCACCCTCGAGGTAGGTGGTTTTCTCCACCGAATATGGATCCGTGTCCGGGAACATCACCAACAACTCCGCCGGCCCGTCGCTGATCACTGTGAAGCTATGCTCGGCGCCTGGAGGGACCGCCAGAGTGTGGTCTTTGGTCACCAGGTGGATCTCGCCGTCAATCCGGACTTCCAACTCTCCGGACATAATGACGATTAGTTCGTCTATGGAATGGGTATGCAAAGGCGCTCCGGTGCCAGGCTCCCCTACATGCAGGCTCAGGGAGGTGGTGACGCCGTGCTCGGCGGTGGTGATGTCCCATTTGCGGTAGCCGGGACGCCACGGCACCTCCGGAGCCTGGCTGTGATCGATTATAGGCATAAAGGCTCTCTTCCCTACTGCAGTCAACTAGCCAATCCAAAAGCTGGTGACAGCTATTGTACGATATTTCTCATCTGTCTTTGCGTCGACAGGCCAAGTTGAGCTAAAGTATCGCTCAGGTTACTCATGCAGCACCGCCTGTTCACCCTTGAAGAAGCCAACGAACTCGTCCCCTGGTTGGAAGCCACCTTCCAAAGGTTGGTGCCCAACCAAACGGAGTCGACCGACCTGCACGGCCGACTGCTTGCGCTACAGCGTCAGCACCACAGCAATGGCTCCTCCAGCAGCCAGGGCGAAGTCACGCGACTGCAAGAGGAACTCAACCAGCTAGTGCGTCAAATGGAAGAGGGAATCCAAGAGGTAACCGACCTAGGGATCATTGTTCGGGACATTGCTCGCGGTCTGGTAGACTTCTCATCAATCCGTGACGGTAGAGAAGTGTACCTCTGCTGGATCAGCGGGGAAGAACAGATTGAGTTCTGGCACGAGACCGACCGCGGCTTCGCTCATCGGCAACCAATTTAATCCTGCATGAAGTCCCGCTACGAGACCTAATTAGACAAACCGAGCTTGCTAACTGGTAGCTTGAACATGGTCGATATATACGGCTATTGTCTCGGTGAAGAAGAGGGAGGAGTTGACCTAGCCTGAATACTCCAGCCCAACCCCGGTTGCCTCTATTTGCATGGAGCGGACGTCTGGAACGGCATCATCAAACCTGATGCCTAGGGTGATGTTAGTCTCCTGGCCGATCTCAGGAGTGCCGGGGATCTTGAACTTTCGTCCAGATGGTCACCCCGCAGGTCCAAGTCCGTATGTTCGGCGTGCGGGTCTCTCCGTCTCAAACTATTACTTCATGTATCGCGGCTTTATCTCTGGTGCGAAAACTTACCTGGGCGGCTTTAGCCCGCATTCTGCTACCATCTACAACTACGGGAGTGGTCAAGGGAAAGTGCAGCCAAGTATTCTGGTCCTAGGATCCCTCTATGCGTCCGAAGGGACCCGTGGCCCGAACCGACACCAGACGGTTGAAGAATTCCACTTGGGTGTTAGCGCCATGCATCCACAGGGTGCACTCTGGCATGGGTCGTCCCCCGTTCAAAGGGTCGCGTCGGAGTGAATTCCAGTGCTGCCTCCGAGCCTACCCAAACGGGCCAGGCCGATTATATACCGCACCCCAGTCGTGGTACAGCTTTCAACCGGCCCCTCTGACACGAGCGCATTCCGGCTTCGGCAAGAATTTGCGGGGAGCTTCGGGGCCTTGTAGAATGACGCTCGGCGAATCAACGGGTTACTGTAGGAGATTTGGACCATGGGCAGACTTGACGGAAAGGTCGCATTGATATCCGGGGGCGCCCGAGGCCAAGGCGCTCGCGAGGTAGAAGTCTTCGCTTCGGAGGGCGCCAAAGTCGTGTTCGGCGACATTTTGGACCACGAAGGTCAGGCAGTAGAGGAAAAAATCAGTTCAGCGGGCGGCGAGGCCTCCTACCTGCATCTTGACGTGACCGGCGACGAGGACTGGCAGCGAGCTGTCGACCTAGCGGAGTCACGCTACGGTAAGCTGGACATACTGGTCAACAACGCCGGGATCGCCCGCTCGGAAAACGTCGAGGACACAACAGAAGAGCTCTGGGAGCGGGTGATGTCGATCAACACCACGGGAGTATTTCTGGGGACGCGCAAGGCGATTCCTGCCATGCGCCGTGCCGGAGGAGGTTCCATTATTAACCTCTCTTCGGTGGCAGGGCTGGTGGGACGGCGTTGGGCCGGCGCGGCCTACAGCGCCTCCAAGGGGGCGGTACGTATCTTCAGCAAAGCAACGGCGATGCAGTACGCACCGGACAGGATCCGCTGCAACTCCATCCACCCCGGCCCCATCCAGACATTGATGCTGGGAGTTACGGATAACGATCCGACCCTGATGGCGACTCGCCTGGCCGAAATCCCATTGGGCCGAATTGGCACGGTCGACGACGTGGCCAGCGGGGCCCTCTTCCTTGCCTCCGACGAATCTTCCTGGATCACCGGAATCGAACTCACTATCGACGGCGGAGTAACCGCCCAGTAGGCGGTGGCGCGGCAACATATAATCCTAGGAGCGGTAAAAATGGGCAGACTGGACGGCAAGGTCGCTTTGATCTCGGGCGGCGGCCGAGGTCAAGGGGCCGCGGAATCTGAGTTCTTCGCCAAGGAGGGCGCCAAAGTAGTGCTGGGCGACCTCTTGGACACAGAGGGTCAGGCGGTTGTAGAGCGTATTTAGACCGGGGGAGGAGACGCCGTCTACATACACCTGGACGTTACCCAAGACAGCGACTGGCAGCAGGCTGTGGACCTCGCAGAGTCACGATTCGGCAAGCTGGACATTCTGGTCAACAACGCCGGCATCGCCCGTTTCGAGGGTATCGAGCACACCACTGAAGAGCAGTGGGAGCAGGTCATGTCGGTCAACACCACTGGTGTATTCCTGGGCACCCGCAAGGCTATCCCTGCGATGCGCCGCGCCGGCGGAGGCTCTATCGTGAACATTTCCTCCATCGCCGGGTTGGTAGGTCGCCGTTTCGCCGGTACAGCCTACACCGCATCCAAGGGAGCTGTGAGGCTGATAACCAAGTCCACGGCCATTCAGCACGCCGAAGACCGGATCCGCTGCAACTCCGTCCACCCAGGGCCGGTGGCTTACACGGACATGCAGGCCGGGGTCGCTGATGACCCAGAAAGACTGGCCCGCGTCACCGCCGATATCCCACTGGGCAAACTCGCCACCATCCAAGACATCGTGTACGGGGTCGTCTTTCTAGCCTCTGACGAGTCTTCCCACATAACAGGCATAGAGCTGACCATTGATGGGGGTACTACCGCCCAGTAAACCGCGCTCCCAATACCCTCCCCGTTGGCAGCTGTGACCACAGCCCGGACATAGCGGTGGTCATGCCAGCAACCTAACCCCTCTTGTAGTGACACTTCCCGGTACTAGCAGAAGGAACAGCGAGGGTCAGCCATTGGAGGGTCTTCGGCTCCAGGACACTGAAGACCTAGGCGAAGAACGTCTTGGATACCATGTAGCCCTTTGCAATCGGTATCCAAGACGTCTCGACACGGAAGGCTGCCCCATCGCCTAGGTCAACCATTTTCACTGGGTCAACCGCCATAATACCGATGCTCGTCACAGAGGTTCGCCGGAAGCTATTCTTTACTGGGGACTCCAGAGCTAGAGAGTAGACGTGCAGCTGGAGGGGACAAAGTCATCCTGTGGCGATGTGGTTTTGTAACCGCCGATGCCTTAGGAGACGTCATAGAAGTCCCCCACGACGTCGCATTTCCCTAGTCCGCAAATTGTTAGGGTCCTTGTAAGTCTGTGCAAGGCCGACAAGCTTTTACGTTAACCTCATTGCCGTCTCGGATCTTGGCTGACAGAGTCAACGAGCTGCGAAGTATGGCGATCATAGGTCAGCGTAGCACCGCGGAATCCTGTTCCAACTGGAAACATGGCTGGAGTCAGCGGAGGTGTCCACTTTCGTCAGGACTCATAGTCCTGAGATGGCTACTGCGATCAAGGAGTTCGAAAAGCATATACTGGACTGATTCGATTCCTTGACCAAAGTGCAGCAAACAACTGCGAGGACATTGCCGTAAGAGTGGGGATAAGGTTGAAAATTGGAGCGGAAGACGAGATTTGAACTCGCGACCCCCTCCTTGGCAAGGAGGTGCTCTACCACTGAGCCACTTCCGCTCGCCGACATTGCCTGTGGTGCCGAGGGACAGACTCGAACTGTCGACACCGGCATTTTCA
>CAZYBD010000093.1:0-7489 GCA_964645515.1 uncultured Dehalococcoidia bacterium
GACTTCGGATACGCATGGTCAACGGCCGCCGGATGATGCTGGTGGCTCGGGAGCACGAGACGTTTCGGGCGAGGCTGGACGCGGCGCTGGGCGCGTATCATGGACCGGACTGGGGCGGGGAATACGTCGAGGGAACAGTAGCCCGCGATAACCAACCCGAGGACGGTGCCAAACGCCCCCTGCCGTTCGAGGGTTCGAGCGATCAGCCGGCTCCTTTCGACACATCGTCAGACGAACCGGCTCCTTTCGACAGCGAGAGTAGCGAAGACCCCAGAGGCCCCACGACACCCTACTAAGCCTAGGTCTTAGCGGATTAGACATTGGTGCCCGGTGCTGATTTCAGTGCTGGGCACTTCATTTTTAAAGCCCAACCGAGTACACCCGACCCGTTGTCCCCTATCTCATTTACTCCTACTCCGCAGCCACCTAGGAGTAAAAGAGATCAGAGGTGGGGGTGTCTCCAGGGGCGATTTCCATCTCTAGTGGGCAGTCCTACGTTGCCCCCACAACGTTGTCGGTGCCTGCTGGCAAGGGTGGGCCGGAAGATAAGTCCTTTTTCTGGCAGCCTTCCAGCGAGGTGGGTGACAGCGGCTTAGATGTTTCCTTCTTGCCGGGCGAGTCTTCGTCGTGTGCATCCGCGGGGACCGAGTCCGCGTTGTCTAAGAAGCCAAGTTTGTCTTGGGGTCGTACACCGGACGGGCCAGCTCAAAGGTGTCGGCTGTATGACAGTACATGTTGCCGGCCAGGCGGCCGGTCGGCTTTAGGTTGGCATGGTTGATCCGGTGGCCGTCAATGATATCGTCTCGGATGTGCATCAGAAGGATTGTCCCTATAACCAGCCCGTGGCCTTCAGTTGGACTGCCGATGGAGACCACCTGTTCCAACCGGCATTCCATGTTCACCGGCGACTCCGCCACCCGAGGTGCTTTGACAATATCGGAGGGCAGTGTAGTCAGTCCGGCGATTTCGAACTCGTCGACGTTCTCGGGAAATTCAGCGGCCGTTTTGTTCATTGCAGTAGCGATATCGTCTACGACCACGTTCACGACGAATTCACCTGTTTCTTCCACGTTGCGGAGGGTGTCCTTGGATTTGTTGCCAGCATTCCTTGAGGACGAAAAGATCACAGTGGGAGGGTCGTAAGCTACCGCGTTGAAGAACGAGTAGGGGGCCAGGTTCACGGCGCCGTCGGCTGCCGCAGTGGAAACGAATGCGATGGGCCGGGGTACCACTACCCCGGTGAGGACACGGTAGAATCCTTCGAAGCTCTGCGGGTCGATTTTCATAAGCCACCTCGTTACGGTCTATTGGTACGGTCAAATTGAGCCGCTATAGATTATAGTCGCCTCTAGGACGGCCGCAAATTACGCCATCAGAGACCGCGACCCGCCGGCCAATGCAAGAGTCAAAATCTTTTGACTTTCCGGAGGGCCGCTGTTATGTTTGAAGCCGCTTGCCGCCGGGGCTAGGGGCGGGAGGAATCTCCAAGGGAATTTGTACATGAACTGGGCGGAGACAATAGTTCAGACGCTGAAGGACTGGGATACGTCTCTGGTCTCCTACGTCCCCGATATTTCGATCCATCAGGTGACAAGCCTGATAGAAGAGGACCCCTACTTCAGGCTGGTCCCAGCCACCAGGGAAGAGGAAGCCATCGGTATTGCGGTGGGCTCTTATGCTGTGGGTCGCAATGCGGCAGTTTTCATGCAGTCTAGTGGGTTCGGCAACAGCGTCAATGCACTGGCCAGCCTGTGCATTCCGGACCGCACGCCGATCCCAATATTTATCAACCTTCGAGGCGGTCTCGGCGAGTTCAACATGGGCCAGGTGGCCATGGGCCGCGCCACCAAGCCAATTCTGGACTTGTTGGGTCTGGTCCATATCACGCTGGAAGATGACCACAGGATGGACCAAATAATGGACGGGGCGATGAAGCTCTGCCACGCCAACAGACAGCCGGTGGCCATTTGCCTGACCCAGTTGCTGCACGGGGGGAAAATTGCTTAGGTTCGATGGTATCGAACTGGTGTTGCGGCTAGTCGGAAACTCGGCGATCGTCAGTAACTTAGGTCCCACGTCAGATGAACTGTGGCACGCCGGACACCGCGACCGCAACTTCTATAACTACGGCAATATGGGCCTCTGTTCGTCCATCGCCCTGGGTATGGCGCTGGGCACCGACGAACAGGTGATATCATTGGACGGCGACGGCTCCTTACTGATGAACCTAGGCACTATAGCCTCTATCGGACGGGAGCAGCCCAAGAACCTCACCGTCGTAGTGTGGGACAACGAGCAATGGGGTCAGACCGGCCACCAAGCCAGTCACACCGCCATGGGGACCGACCTGCAACAGGTGGCGACTAGTTGCGGTATTGGCCACACCTCGACCGTGACAGACCTGGAGGAATTGGAGGGCGCTCTGTCCACTGCCCTGGCCGAAGACGGCCCCCATTTCATTGTGGCCAAGATAGAAGAGGCTGGATACATGCCGGTGGCCCCGGTTGAGCCTGAGTTCACTCTCTACCGCTTCCGCAATAGCTTCATCTCCTAGCCTTGTGGAGTGCCCACCCGCTGGAAGTGGGCCTCCCTGTCGGTTGGCGATATCCACTATAAGGCCACTTAATGCCGTACCGTGGATGCAAGGGGGCCGTCAATGCCAACGGACCTTTAGAGGTGCTGTCTGACCACCATCAGAAGCGAAAGCTGAAGGAAACGGTCGATGAACAAAGGCCCTCAGTGCCTGAGACAATGAGACAGCTCATCAACGAGGCGCATCAAGCGAGGCTCACAACTTGGCGTAAGTGGGCTGTCGAGGAGATTGCCAAGCTCCAAGATGTTCCCGACACGGAAACTCTCAGTCGCTAGTTGGAGGGCGTCCGTGAACTCGACGACCTTTATTGATACCAACGTTTCAATAGACACCACTGGCCTACTGCAGCCGCTAAAAGACCTAGCGTAGGATTACTGTGTCTGCCCCCGAATATCCTCCAGCATTCGTAATGGACTAGGAGTCCCGGCACCGTTACATATCCTTGCGCATGTGGCTGTTGTGGAAGCAGGTGGTCCAACAATTTACTGTGCTAATGACGAGCCGAATCGAACCTGTTCATGCCGCCGACGTAGAATTGGAAGCCAACACGGATGACGATCATCCCGAACCGAGTCGAGAGATGTGGCGGTGATGGAACGCATGGGTCTGCGACCTGCAGCTGGAGATCGAAAGACTCGACTTAGACGGGTTCGACCAATGGCAAGCGTCAGTCTCGATCCTTAAGGAGATGAATAATGGCAGAGAGATTGGACGGCAAAGTGGCTATCGTCACGGGCGCTGGGGCGACCGGAAACGAAGATTTTGCCAGTATCGGTCAGGCGATATCCGTGTTGCTGGCCCGTGAAGGTGCAAAAGTCCTCCTGGTTGATATGGATGAAAAAAGCGCCAGTGCCACCCTGGTGCAGATCAAAGAGGAAGGCGGAGAGGCGTCCATCTTTTTGGGCGACGTTACTAGCATCGACGACTGCCAGGGTATGGCCGATCAGGCAGTCGGCCGTTACGGCAGCTTAGATGTGCTGGTGAATAACGTAGGCATAAGCGGCCCAGGCCGGGTCACCGAGATCGACGAAGACGTTTGGGACAAGGTGTTGGACGTCAATCTGAAAAGTGTGATGCTGACCAGCAAGTGTGCGATTCCCAAAATGGTCCAATCGGGAGGGGGCTCCATCGTTAATCTCTCCTCGATTGTTGGCCTGAGGGCAGGGAGTTTCACCCCCAGTCACCCGTATGCAGCTTCCAAAGCTGGGATGATTGGACTGAGCAACTCCATGGCGGTCCACTATGGACGCGATAACATACGGGTTAATTGCATAGCGCCGGGACACGTGCGTACTCCCATGGTCGCCCGCGTTGCCACCGAAGATATGCTGGATCTGCGTCGTAAGGCCGGCCCTTTGGGCACCGAAGGCACCGCTTGGGACGTGGCCTGGGCCACGGTGTTTTTGGCGTCGGATGAAGCCCGGTGGGTGTCTGGGGTGACGCTGCCGGTGGACGCAGGACTGTTGGTGGCCACTCCGCTGGCAATGTACCAGCAGATCCAGAATCCCGAATAGTGCCCGTCGTCTAATCGGTTACAGACTTTCATCAAGGGGTTCAGACGATGACCAAACGAATGGCCTTGTTTTTCGATGTTGTATAAATTTATTTTCGGGCACCGGTTTACTGTTGGCCGTGCCGACAGCAATATGAAAACCCTGTATTCTGCCGCCAAACAGAGCACGACTTGGCGGAACCGGTCTATGAGCTTGAGAATTGTAAACGCTATCTCCGACGCTTCGATTACAGTGTCGCCGATGTGTAACCAAGGGCCGTTCCGTTCATGACCTCAAGTTCCAACGAAGGCATCTTAGAAGGCATACGGGTCTTGGAATTGGGGAGCGGGGTCTCGGCCCCGTTCTGCGCCAAGTTACTGGCCGACTACGGCGCGGACGTCGTCAAGATCGAACCCCCGTCTGTTGGTGACCTATCGCGCCGCTCTGGGCCGTTCGTGGGAGACGACCCGCACCCAGAGAAGAGTATTCCATTCCTCTACCTGAACACCAACAAGCGTGGTATCACGTTAGACGTGAGCCGTCAGTCGGGATGGGCCGTGTTTCGAAAACTACTCCAGACTGCGGACCTTTTAGTTGAGAATTACCCTCCGGCCGAAGCCCAAGCCCTAGGACTGGACTGCCGGGCGGTGGCGGATGTTAACCCTGCTCTGGTCCACACTTCCATCACTCCGTTCGGGCATTCTGGTGCCTACCGCGATTTCCAGGCCACCGACATTGTGGCCTGTGCGATCAGCGGCCTGATGTACCATTCCGGCGACTCGGACATGGAGCCTCTGCGTAACGCTCTGGACCAGTCCTTTTACGTTTCTGGAGCCAACGCGGCAGCGGCATCTCTGGCGGCCTTGTTCCAGAGGTTGTCCACGGGACAAGGACAGCATATAGACGTCTCGGTGGTGGAATGCTTAGCATGTCACCTGGTGCAGGCCGTGCCCTACTATTCCTACATGGGGGCTATCAAGGGCCGCCGAGCGGTGCGTGGGTCAGGCTTCGAGGAGCTTTTGCCTGCCCGGGACGGCTACGTGGTGCCGTCGGTGCAAGGGTCCCAGCCCTGGTCGGTAGTGGCTGACCTGATCGGGTTGGAGTCACTAAAGGATGAACGATTCGCCACCGGTGCCGGCCGTATCGAACACGGGGAGGAACTGAAGAGACTTCTTCTTAAAGGTCTGGCCAGATGGGACAGGAAACCCCTGTTTCAAGCATCAGGTGAACGGCGTCTGGTCTTTGGTATGGCCCAGGACGCCGGCGATCTGTTGGACTGTCCCCATTTGGGTGAGCGGAAATTTTTCGTGGACGTGGACCACCCGGTTGCCGGAGCCACCAAATACCCGGGTCTAGGACCCAAAATCTCTGGGCCGGACTTCGAAATTTTGCGGCACGCTCCGTTATTGGGGCAACACAACGCCGAGATACTCAGGGACGAATTAGGCTACACTTCCAAAGATATGACCAATCTACGTGCCATGGCGGCGATATGACATCGGACCGTCCGCTGTCACAGGTACGGGTGCTGGACTTCAGCAGGGTGTTCGCTATGCCCTATGCCGGGGCTTATCTGGCTGATTTAGGGGCAGAAGTCCTCAGGGTGGATACCCACCACGTCCCGTTCATGGACAGCAGTAGGGTTAGCGGCTTCACGGGTGGCCCATTCCCTGAGAATAACCCCGGGGAGCTGTACTGGGAGCGAGGCGGCACCTTCCACACGTTGAACCGGGGCAAACGCAGTCTGACCTTGGATTTGCGCTCGGACGCAGCGCAGGAAATCGTCCGGGACTTGGTGCGGGTCAGTGACGTCGTACTGGAAAATTTCACCCCTCGGGTAATGTCCCGTTTCGGCCTCGACTACGCCAACCTGAGGCGGGTAAAACCCGACCTGATCATGGTCTCTAACACTGGTTACGGCCATAGCGGCCCGTGGTCCAGCTTTGGTGCCATGGCGTCGGCACTGGAGCCGACTCACGGCACTGGTGCCTTTATGGGTTATATGAACGATGATGTGCCCAAGAAGATGGGCAACTCTTACACTGATTTCCTGGCAACTTGGACCGCCCTCACGGCAATAATGGCTGGATTGCTGCGCCGGGCCCGTACCGGTCAGGGGATGTGGATCGACCTGGCCATGTACCAGGTGGGTGCCTCCTTTGTCGGAGAAGGTCTCCTCGACTACTCCTACAATGGCAGGCGCGCTCGGCGGATCGGTAACCGGCACCTGTCCATGGCACCCCACGGTTGCTACGCCTGCGCTGGTGAGGACGAGTGGGTCGTTCTGGCCGTCCGCGATGATGCCGATTGGCAGGCCTTTCGGGCGGCGCTTGTTTCGGAATGCCCAGAGGTAACCGATGCAAAGTATGACCAGGTGTCGGGGCGTTTTGACAACCAGGATGAGTTGGACAGGATCATAAAGCGGTGGACCGGGTCCCGCGGTCAATACCACGTCATGGAAGAGTTACAGGCGGTCGGCGTGCCAGCGGGACCGGTGTTAAACGCCAAGGGTTTGCTGTCGGATCCCCATTTCCGGTCTCGCCACTTCTTCGAGGATGTGGTGCATCAGTCAGTGACCGGTTTGGGCCGCAGGGAATACATCGGACGAGGTTGGAAGATGTCGGGCAACGATCTTTCGATACGGTCCCCAGGACCTCTCTTGGGTGAATCCAACGACTATTTGCTGCGGGAATTACTGGGCGTATCTGACGAGGGCATCACTGTTTTGGTCCAGGATCAGGTAGTGGGTGAGGTTCCTGAGGGGGCGTCTGTCCCGATTACGGTCCCTCTGGACGAGCAAGTGGAGTTGGGGACCATTGCTGCTTGGGACCCCGATTCCATTTTCGACAGGTCGTTGGACCTGCCTCAATAAATCCCGGCATTAGTGAGGAAGGCTTCCAGTAAATCGGCCATCTGAGCCTTGTGTATCGGGGAGAAGTGGGTGAATTCCCTCAGGTTGCGCGCCGACTCTTCCGCGGGGTCGAACAGATCGCCCATTAACTTGTAATCATCTGCAAATTCCTGATTCCAGACAAGAAAGTCTTCCAACGTCAGTTGCGGCTCGAATTGGAAGGCGTAGGAGTTCTTGTATCGAAAAGCCATATTGATTCGGCGGAAGCTCCCATACCGCTGCAACATATGGCCCTCGGCTAGCTTTACAGCTCCTTCCGGTACCGTGAAGCATTCTCCGTGGAGCGTTGGCACCAGCGGTACGCGGATCTTGCTGAACACCGGGTCGGCGGCCCCGTCGGCACTCAGATCAATCTTCCTCAGCCCGAACTGGTAGCCACCGGAAGGTTCAACTTCGCCGCCCAGGGCGGTGGCTATCATTTGCGCGCCGAGACAAACACCAAATACCGGAATATCCCGGTTCATAGCCTCTCTAAGAAACCCTCGTTCTTGG
>CAZYBD010000094.1:0-4881 GCA_964645515.1 uncultured Dehalococcoidia bacterium
GGTTCCCGGCATAGACCAACCCTGAGATCGACACCAGTGATTTGATATCGCGCAGGCTGCGCCCTGAAATTACGCCTACTAGGTACCTGTCCCTTTGCGACAATTCCGCCAACAGACGCCTGGTTTCAGGGTATAAGACGGCTTCGGACGGGGTAGGGACAATCGGGGTTAGGGTCCCGTCGTAGTCGAAAAGCAAGAGCACGCGGTCGGCGTCGTGCAATCGTGCACTCACCGCAGGCCAGACGTTCAGCAGGTGCGACATAAGCCGTTGCGGAAGGAAATAAGAGCGTCGATGACGAAACAGTTCGGTATTAGAAACTGCGGCTCGGTCTGCGGGCCCGTCTGCCGACCTGCATCATGTCCACCAGAGACCGGGCGGCCCATTTGAAAATATTATTCTCTTGAACCACCCCTCGCATGGCGGACATGCGCTCCCGCCTTTCCTCACGGGGCATCACTGCCGCGTTATGAATGGCTTCCGCAAACTCTTCCAAAGAGTAAGGGTTGACGATCAGCGCATCGGTCAATTCGTGGGCGGCACCGGTAAACGGGCTCAAAATCAACACGCCATCTTCATCGAACCGGCTGGCCACATACTCTTTGGCCACCAGGTTCATTCCGTCGTGCAGAGAACTTACAACGCAGAAGTTGGCCAAGCGGCGTAGTGCCATCAGAGTTACGTAAGGCAGGTCTGTGGGCATGTAGAGGATGGGTTGCCAGTTGTCTATGGAGAACCGGGCATTCACATTTCGCAGAAGGGACTTTATTTGATCGGCCAGCTGCTGGTACGCGCCGATATCTGTCCGGCTCTCAACACCAGCTTGAATAAACACCAAACGCCCGATGTACTCGGGATACATCTCCAAGAAGCGACCGATGGCCCGGATGCGGTGAGGGATGCCTTTGGTGTAGTCGATGCGGTCGATCCCCAACCCGATCACCTTATTCCCGAGCTTCAGTTCTTCACACAGCCGATCCATTTCCTCGATTACTTCGGCGGAGCGGGCATCTCGGTCGATCTGATCAAAGTCAACGCTAATCGGGAAGGGCCTCACTAGAGTGGGCTCCGACTGGTGGTAGACCAGATTGTATTCTTCGTGCACACTTGACCCCAGCACGTTCGAGGCCGCCTCCATGAAGTTGTCGCAATGATCACCGATGTGGAATCCAAGCATGTCGTTGCCCAGGAGGCCGTGCATCAGCTCGTCTTTCCACGGGCAGATGCGGAAGATTTCGTAATTGGGCCATGGGATATGCCAGAATTGCCCGATGATTACGTCGGGGTCTGCTTCCCGCAGCATGCGAGGCAACAGTGCCAGGTGATAATCCTGTATGAAAACCGCCGCCGGGCGGCCGTCTATCTCGTCGACGACCTGCTCGGCGAATTCCTGGTTGACCGCCCTGTAGGTCTCCCAATCGGAAAGCTCAAAGACCGGCTCGATGTAGGCATTGTGAAAGAGAGGCCACAGAGCGGCGTTGGAGAATCCGTAGTAGTATCCCCGCTCCTCCTGTTCCGTCAGCCGAACGAGCCGCAGGGTATAAGCCGGAGCGTCGGGAGGGACCATAACGCGGTTCTTTTCGTCTACAGCGTACCAGTCACCTTCACCGCCGCCGTAGGCGACCCAGGTGCCGCCACATTCTTGCATCAGGGGATCGATGGCAGTTATGAGACCTCCGGCGGGGACCTGGTATTGGAGCTGGCCTTCGACTAAGTCGTGGACGTACGGCTGACGGTTGGAAACAACGATGATCCGGTAATCACCGATTTCCCGTAACACAAGTCGCTGCAGTCGTTCCTTAGTCCAAATCGGTTCGGTCATCATCTACCCCCTAACGGCTCCGCCTAAACGGAGCTGCCGCCGAACACTGCACCGCGGGGTCGCGTCACCTTGATCGACCCTTGGATCCTTCGTCTATTTAAAATGCCTGATAGGAATCCCAGTGAAATCCCCCTATCTGAAACCGTGCGAAACTGGGACATGCTGAGAGATTCTGTCATAGCACTTTGGAAAGGTCAACTTGAGATTAGAGCTGGGGAAATTGACACTTTGTGGGCCGCTGAGTACTATAGCCGCGGTTCAGGCGTAAGCTGCGGTTCAGGCTTACGCCGCCTAATCCTCGGTCACGAAGATATCACTGGAAAGGAGGGCATTGTGTTCGTTCGGCGCGATCTAACGGATAGCGTATGCACGCCGTAAGGCAACATACACTTCCTCCAGAAGGGAGATGGGTATCCAGTGGTTTTACTCCATCCACTGGGAACTTCGGTCTGGACCTGGCAATATATTATCGATTCGGTAAGCCAGAATTACACCTGCTATGCCTTCGACATGCTGGGCCGCGGCTAATCAGACAAACCGCCGCGCCACTTCAACCTGCCCTATTACGCCAACGCGTTGGACAAGGCCTGTCAGGTCTTAGATATTCACCGGGCCCATATTGTGGGCAATTCGGTGGGTGCAGTTCTCGCGGCCGAGACCGCTGCTAATTTTCCTGACCGGGTCGACAAGCTGGTGTTGGTCCGCTGTCTGGTGTGGAGCGCCTTTACCGCGCCCGAACGCGTGGCATCCATTCAGGGTCAATACGACCAGAACTGGGTTCCGGTACCGCGCACCCTCCAAAACCTCAGAGATGCCACTATTTTCGCCGAGCTGAAGCCCCAAGTAGCTGGAAGCAAACAACCGGAGCCGGGCTCAGGCCGGAGCCTGGGCACAGTAACTCATGGAATCACTTTCGTACTGCGATATAATATCGCGCCTTCCGATGATCAAAGCGTCGGCCACCTTGGTGATGTACGGTGAAATCGACCGCCTACGGGATGGAGAGGAGTTGCCCCACAACAATATAATCAACGCCAGCAAAACTGTTCTGCCGGGGATCGACCATATCCCCCAGGTGGAAGATCCGGAAAGGTTCTTAGGCGCACCACTACCGTTTCTCGATGGCTGAAGGGTAACCATTGACAAAGTTCAGGCACCTTCTGTGAGTGGCAGAACCTGGCCAGAAACCAAATGGTGTAGAATAGTCTCCGCCACTGTTGGGAGTGGCCGATGTCGTTCCCGGCGGTCTGGCGGCCCTAGGAGGCGCATTTGGCGAGGATATCGATAATCGGGACCGGCCTAATGGGTACGTCGCTGGCCTTGGCTCTTCGCCAGTCCCAAATCAGGGACCTCGAGATAGTAGGCAGCGACTACGACAACATGGCCCGGGGTGAAGCCCAAAAACGCGGCCCGTTTCACCGAATGGAAGTCCGTCTGTCATCAGCTATTGCAGGGGCTGATGTGGTCGTTTTGGCCACCCCGATCATGGCCATGCGCGACTTGATGGAGACCCTGGGACCCGAGATTGGCGAAGAGTGCGTCCTGACCGACATCGGGAGCTCCAAGAAGATCGTTCTGCAGTGGGCCGAGGAACTGCTCCCAAAGAGAGTAAATTTCGTCGGCGGGCACCCCATGGCCGGGCGGGAGACTGCCGGAGCCAAACACGCCTCAGCTGACCTATTCCAGGGCAAACCTTACTGCATCGTCCCCACTCCCTACGCCGAGAAAGACGCCGTCTCCACGGTTACTACCATGGCAGAGGCCATCGGAGCCCGCCCGTTTTTCATCAGCGTGGACGAGCACGACAGTTTCGTGGGCGCGGTCAGCCACCTGCCCTTCTTGATGTCGGTAGCTCTGATGGAAACTGTGTCCAAGAGCACCAACTGGGGCGACATTGCCCAACTGGCGTCGTCGGGATTCCGCGACGTTTCGCGGCTGGCCTCCGGAGACGCCGTAATGCACCGGGACATCTCCATCAGCAACCGGGAGCCCATCGTGAGTTGGATAGACTCCTTTATCCGGGAGCTTTATGAGCTCCGAAACCTGATCAACACCGCAGACGAACCGGACGCCGACGCAGTACACCAGGTATTTGAGCATGCATCCAAAGAGCGTGCCCGTTGGATGGCCGGCACCGTTTCGTCGGGACGGGAGCAGATTCCAGCGGCCGATATACCGACTTTCGCCGAGAGTATGTCAGAGATGTTGATCGGTCGGAAAGGTGTCGAAGCTCAACGCCGGTTCTTCCGCGGGTTTAAAGACGGTGGCCGCGATTCCAGATAGTCTCAATGACAGGTCGCAGGGCCGCAAAATCACACGGAGGGCGCCTAATCGGGCCATTTGCCACGTCAGAGACGACCAGTCTCCTTGCGAGACCGGCCGTCAATTTGGTCGTCGAGTCCACCTATGGTAAGTCGGCGGTTCCCAACCAAGGAATTCGCACGTACAATTAGCCGCCCCAAGGCTCTCGTCGGCACGCTCCACGTCCCCGGAGACAAGTCCATCTCTCATCGGTCACTGATTTTGAACGCCATCACCCAGGGACGAGCCTCGGTCCGCGGTCTCTCTGACGGGGAAGACGTTATCTCAACAATACGATGCTTGCGGGCCCTAGGCGTTTATATCGGCACCGGCCCCAATCCAGGGGAATACACTATCGACGGCCAAGGACCGCACCTGACCGAGCCTGCGGATATTCTGGATGCCGGCAATAGCGGCACATCTCTGCGCCTGCTGTCCGGCCTCCTAGCGTCACAGCCATTCGTGTCGGTGCTCACCGGCGACGAGTCTCTGCGCTCCCGGCCAATGCGCCGGATCGTGGACCCATTGACACTAATGGGGGCACAAATAATGGGCCGCAAGGAAGGCTCTCTGGCGCCGTTGGTTATTCGCGGCGGATCTCTCAAAGGGATCGAACACGAACTCCCGGTGGCCAGCGCCCAGGTCAAGTCGTGCATCATGATCGCCGGCCTGTCGGCCGATGGCCCCACCGTGATCCGCCAGCCGGCCCTTTCCCGCGACCACACGGAGCGAATGATCCAAGCGATGGGCGCCAAGATCG
>CAZYBD010000095.1:0-10924 GCA_964645515.1 uncultured Dehalococcoidia bacterium
CGAGTCGTCCGTTGAAATAGCGTTTGGCCGGGACCATGAGTTCGTTACTCATTCGAGACACATAGCCATGCTGGGCTAAGTGTCAAAGGTAAGAACATAGTCAAGAATAGCTAGTTTAAAATTCAAATGGCTCAAGGGCTATTTGGAACATTACATAAAGAAGCACTGAAACACTTTGTATAATCACGTGGAGGTTATGTCAACGACTAGTTCCTGGAAATGGCCGGAATATTACATAACGTATGTTGTGCGAACCAACATGTGATCTGAATCCGAAAAGGTCCGCCCTATACGTCGGTCAGTGCCGCCTCCCGTTGGACGCCGATGCAACTGTTAACGGGCCTTCTATGGCCAGTAGCTGGGTCTCTATTTCCGTGAGCAGGTCCTCCATGTTCCAGCGTTTGGCGGCGGACACCAGCACCCCGGGTGAGCTCTCTCGCAGCGAATGCCGATATCCCGGCTTCCCGTTTGGACTGCTATCCAGCAAGTCCATCTTGTTCATTACTAACAACCGCGGGCGGTTTCCGAGTCCGAGGTCCTCGAGGGTATCTTCGACTACTTGTGTTTGTTCCGGAGCTTTGGGATGAGTTACGTCTATGACGTGCACTAGTATGTCCGACTGTGCCAGTTCTTCCAATGTAGCCCGAAACGCCGCCACTACTTTGGGAGATAATTTTTGGATAAATCCCACCGTGTCGCTGAGGAGCAGCGGGGCGCCGGAGGGCAGCCGTATCCGGCGGGTCACCGGGTCCAGAGTCGAAAACAACTGGTCGGCGGCGGTAACGTCGGCGTCGCTCATCGCGTTGAACAATGTGCTCTTGCCAGCGTTGGTGTAGCCCACCAAGGTAGCCATGGGTATTGTTGATTTCTTGCGCCTGTCCATGTGCAGCGTCCGGCGGCGCCGTACTCCGTCCAGGTCGGCCCTGGCCTTTTGGATTCGCCGGCGCACCAGGCGCCGGTCGGTCTCTATTTGGGTCTCTCCGGGCCCTCTGGTGCCGATGCCGCCGCCCAGTCGTTCCAAGTGAGACCACTGGCCGGCCAAGCGGGGGAGGAGGTACTCGTGTTGTGCTAGTTCTACCTGCAGTTTGCCTTCGTACGTGGAGGCATGACGGCCAAACACGTCGAGGATAAGCGCCGTGCGGTCGATGACCTTGAGGCCTAGAGCGTTTTCCAGGTTGCGCTGTTGAGTGGGGGTCAGCTCGTCGTCGAAGATAACGACGCCTGCATTACGTTCATCAACCAGGTCGCGGATTTCTTCCAGCTTGCCCTTGCCCACGTAGGTAGGTGTGGTGCGCTCAGCGCGTTGGCTCACGGCGCCCACTACATCTGCTCCGGCGGTGTTGGCCAGGTACTCTAGCTCAGAAAGGGTATCTTCCAACGCCCACATCTGGTCGCGCCCTTTCAGTTCTACCGCCACTAAGACCGCGCGTTCGGGTTCAGGGTCGACTGGGATTGAACGTTTGCCTATGGGCTTAACCTCCCTGCGCCAGCGGAAGCTTCCATGATTCAAGCCTCTGGCAGCCCTTCTCCACTTGTTCGTCGGGAGTGGTCAAGGACAGGCGAATATAGCCCTCGCCGTACTTGCCGTAACTCGATCCGGGAGTGACTACGACGTCCAATTCTTCTAGCATCAGTTGGGCCAATTGGGCGGAGGTATAACCCTCCGGCACTTTGGCCCAGATGTACAGACTGGCGCGAGGAACCGCCACGTCCATTCCCAGGCTCCTGACTGCTTTAACCACCCGGTCACGGCGTCGTTGGTAAATTTCAATGTTCTCAGCCACACAGGCCTGAGGTCCGGTCAGCGCTTCGATGGCCATCTCTTGGACGGCCTGGGGAACCCCCGAGTCCAGATTGGCTTTGATCTGGAATAGGGCGCGGATCATCTCCGCGTTGCCGACAGCCATGCCAATGCGCCAACCAGTCATGTTGTAGGTCTTGGACAGGGAGTGGAACTCTATGCCGATGTCCTTGGAGCCCTCCACCTGGAGGAAGCTGCCGGCCTGGTAGCCTTCGTATCCGACCTCGCTGTAAGCGGCGTCGTGGAGTAGGGCGATGTCGTTTTCCTTGCAGAATGAGATGGCAGTCTCGAAATCCTTTTCTGTCGCCACAGCGCTGGTTGGATTGTTAGGGTAGTTGAGCCACATCACTTTCGCCTTGCGAGCTACATCCTGAGGTATGGTGTTCAGTTCCGGGAGCCACCCGTTGCGTTCGTGCAGGGGCATGATGTGGCTTTCGCCGCCGGCGAACATGGTGCCTACTCCGTAGACAGGATAAGCCGGGTCCGGCACCAACGCGATGTCTCCTGGGTCAAGGAAGCAGAACGCCGCGTGCCCAATGCCTTCTTTGGCGCCGATTAGCGGTAAAACCTCTTTGTCGGCGGCCAGTTTTACGCCGAAGCGCTTTTCATACCACCCGGCGATGGCCTGACGCATTTCCGGCATTCCATCGGTCTCGGGATAGCGGTGGTTGGGCGCATGCTGCGAGGCGGCCAACAGCCGGTCTATGACGGGTTGGGGAGTGGGGATGTCGGGGTCGCCGATGCCGAAAGTAACCACGTCGGCTCCGGCGGCCCGCTTGGCCGCGATTATCCGTGATATCTCCACGAAGGGGTACGGCGATAATTTGCCCAAGCGGTCGGAAAATTTCATATCTATTGGCCCAAACTCCTCGAGTATCTTTCCAGAGACGCTAAAGTCTCGCAATATTTTGACAACGGTTCCGGGTTTTACATTCAGCCCTATACAGTAGTGCAAACAGCAGCGATCATCTCATTAGGTATCTAAGGTTCCGAAGAGTCCGTGGAGGCAGCTGCAGCCTCCTCAGGAAGCGTCTTTCCTCGTAACCACTGTGAATCGATCAAGCCCTGATCCTCGCTTTGTAGGCTTTCAATGACTTCAGTGGGGGGTGCCGTCCACGGGCTGGCAACCAGCAGAGAAGGGATTGTCGCCATAAACTTATCTTCCATATAACTACTTGTCCGATGAATCGCCACAGACAGCCTGTGCGATTTCACGCTTAGGCCTCCCACTCGCCGCTGAACACTTCCACCGCCGGGCCTTCCAAAAAGACATCTCCGGCGCCGTCCCATTCTATCTTGAGGGTGCCTCCGGGCAACGTTATGTTAACAATGTTGCCGCAAATCCCGGCGAGTCGGGCGATAACGGCGATGGCGCAGGCTCCGGTGCCGCAGGCCATGGTCTCGCCGGAACCCCGCTCCCACACCCGGGCCGTCAGCCGGTCGGGTGCGTCTATGTTAACTATCTCGAAGTTGACTCTCCTGGGGAATATGGGGTGGTTCTCAACCTTGGGGCCGACGGTGTGCAACGGAAACTCGGCCACTGGTTGGTCAATGAAAGTGACCGCATGGGGGTTGCCCATAGATATGAAACTGAGGGGTAGGTCGAGCCCATTCATCAAAAAAGGGTAGTTCAGCACCGGTCCTTGAGGGTAGTCTTCTGATGGCTCCAACGCCACCGGGATTTCTACTGGGTCTAGAATGGGGGGGCCCATGGTAACTCTGGCGCCGGTGATCATGTTTCCAGAATAGGTGGGGATGATGTCGCGCCGCCCAGCCAATGTTTCCACGCTAAGCGCATTGTCTGGGCGGGGTACAATGTTGTGCTCTATGGCATATTTAGCGAAACAGCGGATCCCGTTGCCACACATTTCGCCCTGAGAGCCGTCAGCGTTGAACATACTCATTTTCAAGTCTGCTACCGTAGATTCTTCAATCAGTATGATCCCGTCAGCGCCAACCCCAAAATGACGATCGCTCATGGCACGCGCAAGCTGGTGCCAATCGCGATCCTGAGAGCGGGCATCAATGTAAATATAGTCGTTGCCCGCGCCTTCCATCTTGGTGAATTTCATGTGTATGGCACCCCTCCCGAGGGCGCGGCTATTGTATCACAGCAGAGTCCACGCTCAGGAACGATGAGACCAACCGCGCTGCCGTTTGTTCCACGCCTATATCGGCCGCGTCGAGCCAGCAGATCCGGGGGTCGGTGGGCTTGAACCAGTTGTACTGCCGACGGGCCAAGCGGTGGGTCTTGGTCTTGGTCTGTCGTACCGCCTCTTTCAAGTCGAGGAGCCCGTTCAAATGGAGCCCCAATTCGCGGTAGCCTGGGCTGCTCAACGGGCCCTGCCCTGATAGAAATCCTGAGGTTTCCAGCCTTTCTACCTCGTCCAGAAGCCCGTCGGACATCATACGGTCCACGCGCTCGTCGATGCGGCGGTAAAGGGCTTTCCGGTCCATGGTCAGCCCGATGACCAAGGCCCTGTAAGGCACGATACTTTCGTTTAGGATTTCTGAGGGCTTACGCCCGGTGGCATGGTGAATTTCCAGCGCCCTGATCACTCTGCGTACGTTACGAGGGTCCAACATGGCGGCTCGTTCCGGGTCGAGTTCCTGAAGTTTACGGTGTAAGATCTCCCCGCCCCCGGCTGTCGCCTGTCGCTCCAGAGCGCGGCGAAATTCGGGGTCGGGCGCGACCCTGGGGACTGCCTTTCCCTCTAGGAAGCTCCAAACATACTGGCCGGTACCGCCTGCAATTATGGGCAGACGGCCCCTAGCGACGATTTGGCCAGCGGCGCGCCGAGCCAGGTCAAGGAAAACGCCTAGTCCGAAGTCTTCGGAAGCGTCAAATAAGTCAACTAGGTGGTGCGGCGCCGACGCCATATCATGAGCCGTTGGCTTGGCTGTCCCGATGTCCATGCCACGGTAGACCTGACGACTATCGGCGTTAATTATCTCGCTGTCGAACCGCTCAGCCAAGGACACAGCTAAGCGCGTCTTCCCGGTGGCGGTGGGACCTACCACGGCTACGATGCGGGGTTTATCGACCGAAGAGGTGGGAGTCCGCGACATATTTATCAAGTTCGGCCCGGAGCTACGTAAGGCCCTAGCGGGACGCCTCCGCAGTCGCCTGTACCACTTGCAGGAACTGGTCCGTCTGCAAACTGGCCCCGCCGACCAGGGCTCCTCGTACGCAATGGAGAGCAGCAAATCCGGCCACGTTGGCTGGGTTGACGCTGCCGCCGTAGAGCAATGGGACGCTGTCAGCCGCAGCCCCAAACAGCTCCTGTAGCGTAATGGAAATGGCACCTCCCATAATCTCCTCAGCGATCTCTGGTGTAGCCGCTTTCCCGGTCCCGATAGCCCACACAGGCTCATAGGCGACTAAAAGGCCACTTATGTCAAGTACGCCTTTCAGGCCAGCCTGGACTTGAGTGCGCACCACTGCAGAAGCCCGGCCCTGGTCTCTTTGGTCCGATGTTTCGCCCACACATAAAATCGGTCGCAACCCGGCATCCTGGGCCGCGCGAACTTTCAGGTTTACTGACTCGTCAGTCTCTCCGAAGAACTGACGGCGCTCGGAATGTCCAAGGATCACGTAGTCGCAAATTCCTTGCAGCATCGACGAAGAGACCTCCCCGGTAAAGGCCCCTGAGCGCTCGAAATACATGTTCTGGGCTCCGACTTTGATCGATGAGTTGTCCACTGCCTCCCGTACCGCCGCGAGAGATATGAATGGAGGACAAAGGATGAGTTCGATACCCGATGCCGGGTCGAACCCGTCACGCACGCCAGAGGCAAGGGCGGACGCCTCGCCCACGTTCGTGTTCATTTTCCAGTTAGCGGCAATGTAAGCACGAGGCATAACTGCCTCCTGTGTCGGGGTTATTTTGGACGTGCCGTTGGAAGGTCCTGTGTGGCGGTAGCTCGGTACCTATGGCCCGAACTTTGTCATCTTGCCGGCGTGGGACATCGCCAAGAGCATAGCGTTGGTCGCCGGTATTCTGCCGACGGAACCTTGGCTGCAGGCCCGCTCGTCAAAGTAACTAACACCTTCCCCCTTGGTGAGCCAAGAATGGAGCATGAACGGTACGGGATGCCAGCTGTGTCCGCTTGTGATTGCGGGAGTGGCGTGGTCTCCGGCCACCATTAGCACGTCTGGTCCCAACTCCCTAATGGCGGGTATCAAGGAGTCTAATTCCTCTAGGCGCTTAACCTTGGCGTCGAAGTCGCCGTCTTCTCCTGCGGCATCTGCAGGCTTGTAGTGGATGAAGAAAAAGTCGTGGTCCTGGAAATTCTCCCGCAGGGTCTCCACCTCTTCGGCGAAAGTGCGGCCGGTGCGAATAACTCGCATCCCGGCGACAGTAGCCAAGCCGCGGTACATTGGGTAGGCAGCAATGGCGGCCGGGTTTAAGCGGTACACCTCACCCATAGACGGTAGGCTGGGTAACTGGGCGAAGCCCCGCAGCAATAGCATATTTGCTTGGTCTTCTTCTGAAAGTAGGTGGGATGCCTGCTCTATGAACCGGTTCACCAGGTCCGCTGTCCGTTGAGCAGAAGGCTCCAGGGCTTTGACCGGCAGGGCGGGCACCCCATTTATCTGGGGGTCCGTTTCTGTGAGCGCTTCCGAAAGGCCTTCGCCCCGGAGTCGCAGGACGAATCGATAATCCTGGACAGGAAAAACGTCAATCTGGATGCCGTCCAACTCTATCAGGTCCAGGCGCTGGCAGATTGGGGCGCTGAGTTCGGTCGCGACTCGCCCGGCCCGGCGGTCGACAAGAAGTCCGTTGCCATCGACGGTACAGAAGTTCCCCCGGGCCGCCACGTCTCCAGGATGGAGGTCGACTTCGATGCCCAGCGCTTCCAGGGCACCCCGGCCGATGATGTGCTTCAGTGGGTCGTAGCCGAATAGAGCCAAATGTCCAGGACCGCTCCCTGGCGCGACTCCTGGCAAGACCGGAGTAGTGAGCCCGCAGGCGCTCTTTTGGGCCATGGTGTCTAGGTTGGGGATGTGAGCGGTCTCAAGCTCTGATAATCCTGTATCCGGATGGGCCAGTCCACCCAGACCGTCTACAATCAGAAGGACTATTTTGCTGGGTGACGACGTGTAGCAGTCATGGAGAGCCTCAAGGTCTATCATATTCATCGCCCCTAACGACGTCGGATAGGGCAGCTATTCCAGGTAGCTCCCTCCCTTCCAAGAACTCGAGGGACGCCCCTCCTCCGGTGGAAACGTGAGTCATTTTATCAACTAGCCCCAAGGCCTCTACAGCTTCGGCAGTGGAGCCGCCGCCCACTACGCTGGTCACGCTGGACAAGCTGGAAATTGCCTCGGCCACTGCCCGCGTGCCCTGTCTAAAGCGGGCGATCTCGAATACTCCCATGGGTCCGTTCCAAATGATGGTCTTACACTCTCCGAGCCCGTTGGCGAACTGCATAGCGGTTTGGGGACCTATGTCCATGATATACGAACCATGGGGTACATGGCTCGAGTCGACTATTTGCACGTCGGCCGGGAGCGGGGCGAAGTCGTCGGCGACCACCAAGTCGATGGGCAAGTGGACGGCGATGTTTTTGGCCTTGGCCCGGTCGAGAATGTCCCTAGCGAAGTCCAACAGGTCTTCCTCGATCCGGGACGCTCCGGTATTGTAGCCCAAGGCGTTGAGGAAGGTGACGCTCATCCCGCCGCCGATGAACATGTGGTCCAGTTTGTCCAGCAGGTTCTCCAGGACCAGGATCTTGTCGCTTACTTTGGAACCTCCCATTAAGGCCGCCAATGGCTTTTCCGGTGATTCCAGTGCCCTACCCAGGGCCTTCACCTCTATCTCCACCAAATTGCCCATGGCCGAAGGCAGAAAGCCGGTCACACCAACCGTGGAGGCATGGGCCCGGTGGGCCACCGCGAAGGCGTCCATGACGAACAGGTCGCCCAGTCTTGCCAACCTTTGTGCGAACTTGATGTCGTTCTTTTCCTCGCCAGGATCGAACCTGACGTTTTCCAACAAAACAACGTCGCTAGGAGCCATTGCCGAAATGGCGGAGTCGACCGACGGGCCAAGTATTTCGCCCAGGGACTTGACCGGGTGGTCCAATAGCACGGAAAGCCTTTCAGCCACTGGGGCCAAGCGTAACTCCTCCACCACCTTGCCGTTGGGCCGACCTAGGTGGGAGCAGAGGATAGTGCGGCTGCCTTTGTCGATGAGATGGTGAATGGTGGGCAGCGTGGCTCTCAGGCGTTGGTCATAGGACGCGATTGCCTCAACACCCTGCTCGATTGGTATGTTGAAGTCGACCCTGACGAGCACGCGGCGTCCGATCACGTCCATTTGAGACAGACTACGCTTGACCACAGCTACCCCTGGAACCTTGAATTAAGTAAGGACGAGTTATTCTTATGTCCAGAATTACCGTCCTTCCTCCAGGACCCACTCCCCTAATTGCTGAAATTGGTGCCGTTCGTCTCCCGTGATTCCGGCTTCGGACGCCTTTTCTAGAGCTTGATCCACCAGTTCTCTGGCTTTGGCTTCGGCGGTGGTCTTGGCGTCGGCTTCGTTCAGGATTGCTATCAACCTGCCGGCGTCTTCCGGTTCCAATACGCGCTTCATGTAGATCGAGCCCAGTTCCCGCTTGACAGCCACCGTGCTGTTCTCCAGGGTGTGGATGAGCGGCAGGCTCTTCTTCTTGTTAAGTACGTTGCTGGGCGTCATGCCGTCACCCCGCTTACCCCATAGGTCATAGATGTCCTGTGTGATCTGCCAACTGGAACCCAATAGTCGCCCAGCGTCACGAAGCGCCCCGCAAATACTGTCATTTGCGCCGGCAACGATGGCCCCGGCCTCGGCAGCGCTACCAGCGAGCGCTCCGGACTTTCGGTCTACCATGTCCAGATATGCGGCGCTGGTGACCATTATTTGTTCCTGGAACTCTAAGTCCATATATTGACCTTCACAAAGGGTAAGACAGGCGCGGTCCAAGGATCTAACTGCGCTCAACACTCGGTCTGGACTTATACCCCGCTGGGCCAGCCGCATCATAGTAGTGCGACCGAGAGCGTGCAAACCGTCTCCGGCATTAATCGCCTGGGCCGGCCCCCATACCCACCAGATGCTCGGCCGGTCGCTGGCCTCGGCTCGACCGGACTGGACATCGCTGTGCACCATGGTGAAGTTGTGCACCAGTTCCACGCTTGCCGCCGCCGGAATGGCGTTTCGAAAATCGCCTCCTAAGGAGTCGCAGGCAGCCAGTGCTAGCATGGCTTGGAAATGCAGAGGAGTGGTGCCCGGTTCGGGCTGTCCTTGCTGGTCTACCCAGCCCAAGTGATAACGTAACACCCTGTATAGGAACCCCTGTCGCGGCTCGAACACGGCTTTTAGCTCTTCGTCAACCCCTTGGCGGTAGGCTTCGTATCGCTCTGGAAGTGATATCTTGCCCTCCTCGGAACGGTCTCCACTGGCGTTGATCATACTAGGCTGGGTCCCAGATTTCAGTTATCCGGCCAAACGGGATCGCGCCCTCGCGTATGAGTGTTGGTGGATCGGCAGTTATGTCAAGTATAGTCGATGCTGTGCCCTGCGGCGATGGTCCCTGGGAGACTACGAAGTCGACCCGGCCCGCCAGCGAGGACTTGAGAGAGTCTAGGTCAGTGGGGTCCGGTTCACCGCTGAGGTTGGCGCTGGTCCCGGTCAAAGGTCCGCCGAACCGCGTCAGGACCGCTCTTGTCACGGGGTGGTCCGGCACCCGCACCGCCACGGTTGGAGCACCAGCGGTGAGCTTGTCTGGTACTCCAGGAGCCTTGTGCATCACCATTGTCAGCGGGCCTGGCCAGAATGCCACAGCCAGGAGATGAGCCTGTTCTGGGATTTCAGACACCAAATATCTCAGGTCTCTCCAACCGGCTATCAGCACGGGCAACGCCAGGCCGGATCTCCGCTCTTTGACGGCGAATACCTGGTCGAGTGCGTTATGGTTGAACACGTCCGCAGCGAGGCCGTAGAGAGTGTCCGTGGGAAGGGCGACCACACCCCCCGCCCGGAGGCACCGCACAGCCTCATCTATCTCAGTAGAGATAAGAGACTCTGATTGTTCTTCGGAATTAGCTGCGGCCAATGGTGGATTATGCCAGCGCCCAACTCTGTGTAGAACGCTCCTGAAGGCTCAGTGAGTATACCATAGAGGGTCTTCCGAATCGGCCCGGCTGCACCGCCGTAGAGGCGGGAAAGATGGAGTATTCGACGCTTGATTGCCGTTGACATTATGTCCGGTTCCACGGCTATACTCCGATATCCGCGGTTCGTATAATTGAAGTAGAATTCGTTCACAGTTTGCAGTCAAATCAGCAGAGTCAGGAGGCCGAACCACGACTGAAGATAAGCTGCCACGGGGCCGTAGGGTCGCTACCAGCGACGACTTGGAGCTTTCTACCTACCTGGAGATAGCCAAGGGACTTGAAGGCGTCGGTGCGGACGACCAGCAATCGGTAAACGAAGGGATAGTAGTTATCGATTTTGGTTCCCAGTACAGTCATTTGATCGCCCGGCGCATCCGTGAGTTGAAGGTCTACTCCGAGATTGCACCCGCTTCCGACAACTGGGAGTCGGTGCGCCATATGAACCCTAAAGGGATCATACTCTCTGGCGGGCCTGCCAGCGTTTACGAAAAAGGGGCCCCACTCATTCCTGATTGGGTGTTCGAGCGGCGCTTGCCCATCCTGGGTATCTGTTATGGGATGCAGGCACTGGTCCATCAGTTGGGCGGAAAAGTGGCCCCCGGTGACAAGCAGGAGTTTGGCTACGCCGTACTGCACCAAGACGACGCCCAGGGATCGCTGTTCCACGGCCTTCCATCGTCGTTCCAGGTTTGGATGAGCCACGGGGACCGGGTCGAGAGTCTTCCGCCGGGCTTTTCCGGTCTGGCGTTCACCGAAAATTCTCCAGTTGCCGCCATCGGAAATGGCGACAACATGTTTGGACTCCAGTTTCACCCCGAGGTTAACCACACTCCCATCGGCCAGTCGATCCTGGAAAACTTCCTTTTCCGGGCCTGCGGCTGTGTCGGCATGTGGACTCCAGGCAATGTGGTGGCCGACTCTATATCTAGAATTCGAGAGCAAGTAGGAGACGGGAGGGT
>CAZYBD010000096.1:0-24094 GCA_964645515.1 uncultured Dehalococcoidia bacterium
GGTGGAGTCTGGGGTGCCCTAGCGACTGGGCTCTTCGTGGGCATAGGTTTTTCCGCGCTTGGCGATGGCGTGAGTAGAGGTGAACAAATTGTGGATCAACTTATAGGCATCGGCGCCTCTGCTGGTTGGGCATTCGTCGTCTCAGGCGCGATTATGTTAGTACTAAAATATGTTGTCCCAGGTGGTATCAAGGCCAATGAGAGTGACGAGAACGCTGGACTAGATGCAACCGAGCATGGTGAGTCAGCCTATGAATAATACCGACATTCAAGTCTCCATGGTGTTGGCATAAAGTTCCCCTCCAATTGTCGTTGGTCGGTAAAAGACCCCTCGATCATAATGGTCGAGGGGTCTTTTCAGCTGATGTCAGGTGGATTAGTGACTAACATTGTTTATTTAGAATGCGTATGAGCCGAATATTCCGCGATTCCGAAACCGATACCTGAAGGTAATAACAATCGGGTATCAAGAAGTGAATTAGAATTGGACTACATTTGAACCACGAGCCGATACTATTGGTAATGCCGTGTCGATTCTCGTCTCTCCCCAATCAACCTGTCTTGGCATCTACTGCAGCAGCCATTTTTTAGCAATCTAATCCAGGCTACTGTTACTGAAATGAGCAGGGCCGTCGCACGGAGCGGTTATGTTGAACCTGTCCCCTCGTCGGAATGAGCGATTTACCAGTTATTCTAGGAATATGATTGTTAAGGAGAGATAGATGGCCGTTGACGATTTAGTGGAAGAGATCATCAAGACGTTGGGAGACGAGACTCGTTTAAGCGATTGGCTGACTGTGGATCAGAACATGATTCAGGGGTTTGCTGACGTGACTAAAGACCACCAATGGATCCATGTCGACGTCGATCGGGCGACAAAAGAATCTCCATTTGGAAACACTGTTGCCCACGGTTTTTTGACATTGTCTTTGATACCGCACTTAGGAGGGATGGTCGACGCTACGGAACCGGCCTATCCAGGTTTAAAGCTCGCAGTAAACTATGGCTTGAACCGGGTCCGTTTCCCAAATCCTGTGACTTCTGGCTCCACGGTTAGGACTCGTACCAAGCTACTGGGCGTTGACAAGATCAACGACCAGTGCTTCCAAACTATAGGGGAAGTAACCATAGAAATCGAAGGGAAAGAAAAACCGGCGTGCGTTGCAGAGATGGTGTCTAGGTATTATTTCTAGAAAATTACGTCCATGGACATCAAAACATCGGACCTGAGATTGTCAGTTGCATAGTGTGATAGGACTCCTTATGAAAGTCTGTGGAACGCAGACAACGGATTTCCCTACAAATCAATAGATCCTCCGCGGAGACGAAACCCGAGACACACACCCCTTGCCTAGCTACCACTGCGATGATTAGAAAGTTTCATCGACCAACCGTAGACTAAATAAGCGATATCTCCTAAGGTCATTAGGAACGATTGTAGAACATTACAGGCCTGCTACTAACTCAAAAACCGGCCGGCGAGCGGCCGCATGTTAGTGCGAATCTTTTCTAGTATCCTGCTCGTATAGTCATACAAACAATACAGGAGTTGCAACGAGATGCCAAAAGCCTATGTGATAGGACATGTAACGTTCACTAACATGGAAAAATTCATGGCTGACTATGGTTCTAAAGTAGAATCCACAATACATGCATTCGGAGGAAAATTCCTTGTCCGTGGTGGCGAAGTATCCTATCAGGAAGGTGAACCACTAGGAGACATAAACGTCATAGTTGAATTCCCTGATAGGGCCGCGGCGATTTCATGGGAGGAAAGTGAGCAATACCAAACCATCTTGCCTGGCCGTACAGACAACTCTATCGGGAACGTGGTAATCGTGGATGGCGTCTGATTTTGGGGCAACGATCGTAGCTGCGACTCGACGGGCGTACAAACGTACATGGGTGATATTGGCAACACTTAGGCCGTTGAGCTAGCCTCACGGTCTAGAGATCCCTGCAGTCGGACCAGATCTCTGTCCTAGTTTGAGCTGCACAATCGATCGGCCATGGGTTGGGATCAACCAATCAACATCTACCCAAACGGTCCGAACGCACACCGGAATGTATCCTAGGCACACCCACTATCGTCGCAGTATCGCAGATTATCCGAAGGCTATTTAACCCAAGTCAGTACTGATCGGGAACCAGGGGTCGACAGGAAAGTTAGGCTGAACTAAGTGATGGCATCTGAAACTTCTTGACCTTGCCTACTTCGGGTAGAATTGCACACTCGAACGGCGTTAGAAATAGTCCAGAGGCCCAGGAAGCAGAATAGATATGCGACATATTTTGGCAATCTTAGCCATTGCCGTTCTTTGTTCAACCAATGTGGTATATGCGCAATCCTCTGTTGACGGGGAAATAGACGGAGTCCCAGATATAAAGTTCCTTTCCGGTGAAACTAAAAATGTTGTTGTGACGTTACGCAACACCGGGAGGGAAGGGACTCACTATAGAATTATCAACCCTTTGGTCAAATATTCGGAGTCTGTCAGTATTGAACGTGGTGGATCTGCAGATAATTCGAAATGCATATCGGATCAAAGAGAACTCTGCGAGATACTAAAAGTGCATCCAGGCGAAATTATACGAATTCATTACGAAATAAGAGCCCCCAGAGTTCGGCAAAATAGTACAACACCCGTTATGTGGACACTGTTAGCCGCCCACAATTGTTCAACACGGGAAGATTGTAAATGGAAAGAAGTAGATAGTTATAAAGCAAATTTTTACCTCGCTCCAACTACTACCGAAAGCACCAATCCCCAGCCTAGTTCAACATCGATCCCTCATTCAGAAGAACGACCAATTCAACCCTCGTCCACCGTCACCTCTGTAACAACAGTTCCGCTGACCGGTGAAATCACCTCCATCGTTACCAGCACATTTACCCCAGGTGAAACTAAATCAGTTACCGTTACTATTTTCAATAATGGCAGAGCACCAATCAACTACAGGATCGTGGACCCAGGCGTCTTTTCTGGTTGGCAGGTGACTGGTCGCAAGAGTCAGTCGGGGTCTTTTACCTGCCTTGTAAGCACAACAACTTGTGAGGTACATAACGTGAGTCCCGGTCAGACGGTAGCAATTAAATATGCCGTCCGCGCATCATCTACTGGCGAGGCTACGAAGGCGACATGGAGACTTCTCGGTGCTCGTGGATGTACCGGTTCAGATTGCCATTGGGAAAAACTAGACCACATGAGCCAAGCCTTCTACTCAAGCAAACCAGTCGAGAGTGTTGATCTTGGGCCTTCTAACCTTAGACTAACTCCCGTTCCAGGGCAGCCTGATACCAGGGAAGCTAAGCCGCAAGGTACAGATTTAACCGTTCTCATAGAGACCGGCTTGGGATCGAAAAAGGTATACCTTTGGTGCATCGAACAATTTCCCGAAAACGCCCACCGAGTGGTCCAGTGCAAAATCAACGACACCCACCGGCCGGAAGGCGGTGGGGCCGCCCTAGAACTTTCCGAATGGCGTGTGAACGTGACAAACGGCGGCAATGACCAAATTGCGGATTACGTAGTCGATATAGTTCTCTCAAAAGATCCCATAGTCCCTATCGAATACGCCCCAAATATTGGTGTGAACATAGTTGAAGACGGCCTGATTGAGCCTGGAAGATTGGCAATCCTTCCGCCTCTGGGCCCGGGTGCATCCGCAGTGTGGGTGGGAATTGGGCCATTCCCTTACGGGATTTTGTTCCGCGATTACAATATTTGCGCGGTTGTAGACCCTGGGCGACTGATCACAGAATTTAATGAGACAAATAATACCCATTGCATACAAGTGAATATCTCTCCATTCCCGATCGATACGGCTGGCTTCTCAGGTAAAGTCCTCGTAAAGGGGGCTGAACCCCCTCTCGGTACAACAATCGCAGGGTACATAGACGGTGAAATGATTTCCACTGCTACGGTAACTGAATCAAGTTACTCTCTGGTGATAGAACAACCGGATGGGCTTGATTTTAAAGGACGCTCCGTGGAATTTCAGTTGTATCTAGAAGTACCCAACAGCGATGTTTCCAACGGTATACGGCTCCAGCAGACTGCGGTCTGGGATGCAGGCGTAATCACAACCTTGGATTTCAACTTAGAAAAGAAACGAGGGTTCTTCATGAACCCCGAAATAGGTGTACCAGGCTCCCCTGGGTTAACATGGAATACGATTGATGGGAACCTACTATCCGTAATTGGGATACTTCTAACGCTTGTTACCGCCGCGATCCCTCTGTTTAAAAGTGATTGATGTCAGGTAACTTTTCCCCCAACGGGATCGACACCTTTTGGACTCCATCCTGATGACAGTGAAACGCAAGTAAGACCTTCCGGATATTCACTGTGGTTTTAGGCTACGCGAGAGGCGCCATGAAGATTCTGTCTAACATCACAATAAGCATCCTACTTTCTGCACCGTTCGTTATATTCGGTTTATTTATCTTATTCGGCAATGAATTGGCTTCATTTTTATCATCACACACTGAACAGTCTTATGTTTTACCTATAGGCTCACTAGTGGTCGGGGGAATAATTCTTGTTATAGGCCTAGTTGTGAGTTTCCGGGCCATAGCCCCTGAACCGCCCCTGCAAGATTCAGAAAACGAGTTGGGCAGAAGGCACCCTTCCATGAAACCCGCCTACGCTCGCGTCCTAGTGAGTTTACCGTTCCTAGCAGGTGCCGCATACTTACTGTACGCTACTGAAATCCCGTATGTTTTTCCTTTTGTTGTATTCATTTTAGGCATGTATTTCTTTTTCCAGGGTGCCATCCGATACATCAAAAATCTCCACACTACCTACGTAATTACAAACCTTAGAGCAATGAAAATGTATCGTTTCCTCTGGCTGAACACCAAAGAAATCCCTACATCCCGCATAGTTTCTATATCGGAAGCGCGCGGTTTTTTTGAACTCTTGACCGGTAGAGGGACTGTAGTCGTCGCAAGTGGGGTGGGGGAGCGACAAGTTGTGCGGATGCAAGATATTAATAACCCAGCTCCGATAGCAGATGCCTTACGAGGTCAGTTAACCTAACGACGTTTGTCTAGTTTGCAGCGTCCCTTTGCTCGCGGATCGTCTAACCCCATAGACCTCCCGTCTTGCTAGTCTAAGCGCTTCCAACCGCTCACACTGTACTTTTCGCGCCCAGGCAAACAGGATTGGAGATTGTCCGGTATGTAGTAACCGACCAACTCGAGGCCTGACCTAGCAAGAAATCTGGCGAGATCACCATGGGTCGGGACGTAACACCGATTGCTACCTTCACGAGGCTTCAAATATCGTAGTTCGAGAGTCAGAACCGCTATGATACTAGAGGTGCAAGACGGACTGGTAGACACCCTGCCCTCCGTGACCTAGTAGACGGTAAGGCGGGGGAGAGTTGAAGCGACCGGCAACTAACTCTCCAAAAGCCTACAACTGGCAGTCTCAAGCGACCAGGTAACGAAAGTTAAAATCGTACTCAGTCATGGGCCACAATGAGGCGATGAAGAGGTGTTATGAGAGTCGGGATCTTGGATTTGCTTTCCCCCGGACGGTCCGCTACCCGCAAACAGGCGTTCGCAGACTTCATGACCACCCGGCAGTATGCCAGCATCATGCCGCAAGCCATCGCTGTCTGGTGCCGACAACTGGGTCATAAAGTGTTCTACGATACCTTCTACGGCCAAGGTGACCCTAAGCGATTGCTACCCGACGACCTGGATGTAGTATTCATTTCTGGGCCTACCATGTCTGCTCCACTGGCTTATGCCCTGTCCAAGCTATACAAATGCGAGAATACCTTTACGGTCACAGGCGGTCCCCACGCAAAAGCTTTCCCCCAGGATTGCCTACGATACTTTGACCTAGTCGTAACCCAGTGCGACAAGCAGCTTATCACAGAGATACTCAGCGGCGATCACCGGCCTGGTGGCATCGTCTCCAGCGAACGGCTCCTCTCCGAGATCCCCAGCGTGGAAGAAAGAATGCCAGAGGTGAAAATTGCGGGCTTCTTCAAAAGAACAAGGCCATTTTTCGGCACCATGGTCCCGTTGCTAGCGAGCCTAGGATGCCCATATAGCTGTAATTTTTGCACCGACTGGAGCAACCCCTATGTAGTCCTCAAACCGGATCAATTGGAAGCCGACTTGAGCTATCTATCACGGACATTGCCGGGGGTCAAAATAACGTTCCACGACCCGAATTTCGCCGTCAAGTTCGACGATACATTAGACGTGCTGGAGCGCATTCCCGAAGGACAGAGAAACCCCTACGTTATGGAAAGTTCACTCTCAGTGATCAAAGAGTCGAGACTCCAGAGGTTGCGGGACACTAACTGCTTTTACATTGCCCCAGGAATCGAGTCGTGGTCAGACTACTCGAATAAAGCCGGTGTCGGCAACAAGGGCGGGATGGAGAAGGTCCGTCGTGTCGCCGACCATATCGAGATGCTCCACTCTTACGTTCCAGGTATACAGGTCAACTTTATGTTCGGCCTGGACAGTGACGTAGGGGACGAACCGGCGGAGTTAACCAAAGAGTTCATGAGCAGGACTCCCTGGGCCTGGCCAGTGGTTAACATACCCATGCCCTTTGGGGGCACTCCACTGTTCGATCAGCACCTAAAAGAAGAACGAGTTCTAGAGTCGATGCCATTCTCATTCTACTATTCTCCCTACCTAGTAACCACGCTAAAACACTACGACCCCATCACCTATTATAGGAAGTTAATCGACATCCTAGACCATCGTTCGACCGGTGCCATGCTGTTGAAACGTCTCCGCGTTAGGTCAAGCGCAAGCCTTCGCATGTTGGTCATAGTTAGAAATTTCCGTGCCAGGGAGTCGATCAAACGCTTCCATCGAATTCTGGACCAGTTGACCACTGACCGTCATTTCCGGGAGTTTCACGAAGGCACCTCAAAAGTTTTGCCTGCGTTCTACCACCAACAATACGAGCGGCTCTTGGGCCCTTACGCGTCACTAATACCGCAAGAGGAGCGGACACCCATACTGACATAGAGCCTACATTGACTTCTGACACTCTATTCAAAGCCCTCATATGTATGGGTATTTGGAATTCGGCGGCGAATCTAGAGTTAGGATCATCACTCAGTGAAGTAGAACTACATCGTCGTCGCAGCTTCGGCGGGACGCGGGTTACAAACAGCCGACGGCAGGCAGAAGAGGATTGAGCTATTCGTAACGCCATCCTGGTGGTTGACGACAACCACACCCTGCGAGAAACGTGACGCGAAATACTGACCAACGAAGGCCTGTAGGCACGGCTTCTGTCGATCTGATTCACTACCATCTAACCAGTGACCGCGCATAGCTCTCCATCACGTTCTCCGGTAGCCTTCACCACGAAACCTCTTGGCCCAACGTGGTCGAACCCGGTAATAACCCCAAAACATGCAAGCGGTCGAGGCCGAGGCAGCCAGACCTACTGCGACCGGAATGCCCGCTTTGGAGACAGGATTTTCGCTGACTGGATTGATTTCGATCACGTTCCCAGCGAACTCCTCGCTTACGAAGATTCGGCCCTCTACTGTCACTACTGAAGTGGGCGATACCAGGCCTTCGGATACCACCTCCGTGACACCATTTTTGTGGCGAAGCAGTCTGCCCGGTATTTCCGCAGCCGTGCGAGGTCCTAAATCACCAAGTAGGGCAGGCATATCCGTGCTGAACTCTGCGACCAGCAACGCACCATCATCCGCGAAAACGAGGTCGGTGGCCGAAGAAAAACCTTCGGCAAACACCGTGATTTCACCAACGTCTTGGGCGTCGCCATCTTTATTAACATCTTCCAAGCGATAGATGTAGGCAGCGCCCTTGGGATAAGGGTAACCCGCGAAACTCGACAAGAATAGGGCACCATCTGGCCCCAGAGTTAACCCGGTAGGCACCACATCGATGAAGCGTTCACCATCCGGAGTAGCTACCTCTCGTTGCGGAAAGGTGGCGTACTCCGATATCTTCCCATTCTTGGAAATTCGAAGCACCGCGTTTGAGCCAGAATCGCTGACGAACACACCTCCGTTGGGCACGGCTACGATGTCATAAGGGTTCACCAGGCGGGTCGAAGGAAAACCGTCTCGACCAACTCCTCCGGCCAACGGTTCTGGAATTGCACTCTCTCCCAACCGGTAGATGGTGGAATAGCGGCTTCCTCGAAACTCTCCGACCACATAGTAAAAGAATGTGTCCATATAAACCGCGGCCGAAACCCCTATTGGATAACGTTCCGCCGGACCGCCATAAGTAGCAGGTAGGCCCGATGTCACCACACTCAAGTTGCCATTCGGATCAAACCGCAACAATCTCCCGCCAAGCACCTCTGCGATTAGCAGACTCCCATCGCCCAAAATGGCAAGACCACGAGGCGCCTGGAGTCCAGTCAATACAGGTTTCCTATCAACCGCAGTTTGCCCAAACAGCGTGGCGACGAGCAAACCAACCACCACACCGGCTGTAATAGCAATGATCAAATGCCGGAAATCCCACCTGCCCAACATTCGCACCTAAATCCCTCGTACCGTCAATGTCCAACCTAATGACCCTCGGCTCCTCTGAACAGATTCAGCTATCGGACATTGCGTGCCTGTTACTCTACCGAACTACGGGCATTACTACTATTGGAGCTGTCCGTTTACTCAATCAGCATGGCAACGGACAGTCGAGCCACCGCCCTGACCGCAACAGAAGTTATCAAGCCCCGGAAATGCACCTGCCCGACATTCGCACTTAAATCTCTTGTCCCGTTAACCCCCGTTCGAATAGCCCTCGACTCCGCTGAAAGATCCTGAAATCGGACGCTAGCCGCCCGTTCACCCGACAGAGCTAGTTGTGTTACTACTATTGGAGGGTTCGGTTTACTCAATGAGGGGGTTACCCTCTCCTTGGAACCAAAGTAAGGTTGTTGATTATATGCCATTCGGACCCTCGCTTACGATTTCATGGCAGTAAGGCACTCTCCCTGCCCTCCACGCCCCAGTAGATATTAGGGGGCAAAGTACTCAATCGAAGACGTCCGCTCGCATAGAGCCTCGATACAGTTAGCCTATGGCACCAAAAGTCAAAGTCGACCACTTGTACAAAATTTTCGGACGTTCTCCCGAAGATGCCATCGATCGGCTGAAACGAGGGGAAACCAAAGACGACATCCTCCGGGAAACGGGGACGGTCGTCGGCGTGGCCGACGCTACATTTGATGTAGAGCAAGGCCAAGTTTTCATGGTTATGGGGCTGTCCGGGTCCGGAAAGTCCACGCTGATACGATGCCTGAACCGGCTCCTGCCGGTTACCAGCGGACACGTCTACATAGACGACGATGACGTTACTTCCATTGATGAACGCCGATTGCGAGAACTACGGCGCACCAAGATGGCGATGGTTTTCCAGCACTTCGCCTTGTTCCCACACAAGACTGTGGTGGAAAACGTTGAGTACGGCCTTATGGTTAGAGGCCTAGCCATGAGGCAACGGCGGGAAAAGGCCATGGAAACCCTAGACTTGGTAGGTCTTCAGGGATGGCAGAACCATTATCCGGAAAGTCTGAGCGGCGGTATGCAGCAGCGTGTGGGGCTGGCCAGGGCATTGGCCACAGACCCGGAAATTCTGCTGATGGACGAGGCGTTCAGCGCCTTAGACCCGCTGATCCGTCGGGAGATGCAGGATGAGCTGATCCAACTCCAACGCACCGTTCAGAAAACGATTATTTTCATCACTCACGACCTGAGCGAGGCGTTGAAATTAGGCGACCAGGTGGCAGTCATGCGAGATGGAGCGATCATCCAGATCGGAACGCCCGAAGAGATAGTATCTGGGCCGGCCGACGAATACGTGGCGGCCTTCACCCAGGACGTCGACCGAGGGCGCGTGTTCACAGTGTCCGCAATCATGAGGAAGTCAGAAACGCTACTTCACCAGCACGATATAGTCAGCACTGCGATGCATCGTATGCGGGAGACCAGCCGTGACTTGCTTTACGTCGTCGACCAAGAGAACTATCCGCTAGGCGTGATCCACGAAGAGGATGTTGCCCGGGGGATCCGGCTTGATATCGAGGACTTGGGCAAAGTAATGCGGACGGATTTTGACACGACCGCGGCCAACTCAACCCTGGCTGATGTTTACGATCTTTGTTCTTCGGGAGTCCCGATCGCTGTCGTAGACGCCAACGACCGGCTGCTTGGGGAGGTTAACGCTCTGGACGTGCTGGCAAATTTGACACCCGACAGCTTGCCATCGATTCCGGACGCAGAAAAGGCTCTAAGACCCACTCGTGAGTCCGCCAAGGAAGAGCCGCCCAACGACCCGTCCCTGATAGCAAGCTAGCTTATGCCCGATCCCTTCGAACATTTCACGATACCTTTGGACAATTGGGTTGAAACCGCAATCGATTGGTTAACTGGCAACCATCGAGACGTGTTCCAGACCATCAAATTGCCGGTTGAAATTGTGCTTGAGGCGATCCAAGAGTTTCTCCTTTGGCTCCACCCCATTGTTTTTCTGGCCCTTCTCATTTTCCTAGCCTGGCGCATCGCCGGTTGGCGTGTCGCAATATTCAGCCTATTCGCCATGGTCTTTGTCGGCTACCTGGGAGTGTGGGACGAGGCCATGATTACTTTAGCGATGGTGGCTAGCGCTGTAACGTTCTGCGCCGCAGTAGGGATTCCCTTGGGCATTCTCGCCGCCCGCAGCAACGCTTTTGAAGCCGTGCTCCGACCGGTGTTAGACGTGATGCAGACCACGCCGTCCTTCGTATACTTGGTTCCAGTAGTGATGCTCTTCAGTATCGGTCCGGTGTCTGGTGTGATCGCCACCATCGTATTCGCCCTGCCCCCGATAGTCCGACTGACCAACCTGGGTATCCGGCAAGTGCAAAGAGAGGTCGTAGAAGCCGCTTTCGCCTTTGGTTCGACTCCGTGGCAGGCCCTTTGGGACGTGCAAGTTCCCTTGGCACTTCGCACCATCATGGCGGGCTTGAACCAGACCCTCATGCTGGCACTATCTATGGTGGTCATAGCGGCCATAATAGGAGCTAAGGGGTTGGGCGACCCGGTCCGCACCGGCCTTAACAACTTGCAGCCCGGCCTGGCCGCAGTAGGTGGAATCGGAATTGTTCTCTTAGCGATCAGTCTCGACCGTATAACTCAGGCGCTGGGCCAGAGCAAGCCCGGCCAGAGCGAGCCAGGATTTTGGAGCCTTCTGTCCGGCATGGCCCGGCGGGCAGGATTGGGACCGAGCATCCCAGCCTCTGAGGTCGCCACCGTAAAAGCGGTTGGTTCTTCGCCCTTCACATCCAAAGAGCTATCAGAGAAGGTTCCCGCCCAACGCCCGGATGGAGGTAGTCTACGCCTGCACTCCTCGCCTGAACCGGGCACATCGAGGCTCAACGATTGTGCTCGCCGCGGTATGAACATATTCGAGGTCTTTACATTCTGGAGGAGGTAAATCATGTCATTCAAACGGATATCCAGCGCCATGACCCTAGGCGGTGCATTGTTAATACTGATTCTAATCGCCGCCTGCGGAAGCAGCACGCCAGAGGTTGCGGCGCCAACACAGGTGCCGATGCCAGGCCAAGGCGTATCGGTCCAGCCCGCCCGTGCCACCTGGAACACCGGATATTTTCAGGAATCACTCTACAGTCTGGCCCTGGCAGAACTGGGCTACGACGTAAAGGATCATCAGGAATTGGATAACCCTCTGTTCTACCAGTCGGTATCTCAAGGCGACGTCGACTTCTGGGCCAACGGGTGGTTCCCCTTGCATAACCAATACCAGGAAACGTTCGAGCAGGGAGCCGGCCTATACGGAACGGTGTCGGCTGCAGGCGCGCTGCAGGGATACATGATAGACAAAGCCGGCGCCGATGAATTTGGTATCACTTCCCTCGACGATTTCAAACGCGCCGAGGTGAAAGAGGCCTACGATGCCGACGGCAACGGAAAAGCGGATCTGGTGGCCTGTCCGGAGGGTTGGGGCTGTAATACAGTCATCGGATTTCAGATAGACGCTTTTGACCTAAGGGACCATGTGGACGAGATCACGGCAGGATACTCGGCAGGAATGGCTGACGCCATAAGTCGGTTCCGTAACGGTGAGCACGTCTTCTTCTACACTTGGACACCCAACTGGACAGTGAACCAGATGAAGCCTGGGCAAGATGTGGTCTGGATCGAAGTACCCAGCGCCCAGCATCCGGAAGGGCACACTGAGCAGGACCTGTTAATTCCGGGGGTTGATGGCTGCGTAGATGACCCTTGCCTCATGGGATTTCCAGGCAACGACATCAGGGTGGTAGCAAACGATCAGTTCATGAACGAAAATCCGGCTGCCAAAAGGCTGTTTGAAGTGATGGCAATACCTCTGGGTGACATCTTCAAGCAGAACAATCGCATGAACGCCGGAGAGGACTCCCAGCAAGATATCGATAATCACGCCAAAGAATGGGTGGCCACCAATCAAGAATTGTGGAATAACTGGCTCGCGCAGGCCCGTCAAGCGGCTCAATAAACGGCTTCGCTAATCGATGCCGCAAGTCGCGGGCTACTGGGTGGCGGCTTGAGGCATTACGGGAGTACCCATTTGGTAGAAATGACCGGTTTTCTCCTCCCGGCCGTGTCCAGACACGGCCGGGAGGAAGTATCCGCCCATGGCTAAAGCCACTGTGAACCAGGTCGTCAGCTGGACAAAGGGCCACTACGACGAACCAGCCGACCAGATATGCCGGGACATGCTCAACGATTTAGGTTTTGTATCCATTGTCGGCACGGAAACTTTGAGGGTAACTACGAGTTTTGCGACACCGACTTCGTCATTCAAGTGGCAAAGAAGTACACAGAGATCAGTGGAGCGGCGTTGACATAGAATGTTCGTGGAGCTTAGTCTGAACGGAACATAAGGGTGCCTCCAGTGAAATATCCTTCAGACTCTCCTCTGCAAATCTTGCTAGCCCACCCCTACGCTCTCCTCAGGGAAGGATTAGATCGCATATTGCGCGAAGGGGGGATCGAGGTAATAGGGCAAACCAACAACATAGCCGACCTGAAGCAACTGATAGTTGATCATAATCCAGACGTTGTCCTATTGGACTGGGAACTTGCATATGGAGGACCGGAGGCTACTGAATCACTGGTCTCAGCGGCCGAACATGGAAATGGTGGGGTCGTCGCCATACTCACCGGCCCTCAAACAACGGAAAACTTCTCGCATCCTTTGAAGAATGGCGTAGGCGGCTACCTTTCCGTTAATTTGTCACCCGAAAAGTTCATCAATGCCCTGCGCATGCTGGCCGAGGGCGACATCGTAGTATCCAGAGAAGTAGTGGCAGATCTCAAGAGTGAACTGACCGCTAGTGAAGCCAACCGGCCAGCGGATGATCTCAGTGAGCGGGAGCGGGAAGTATTGAGCCTGGTTTCCCGCGGAGCCACCAACCAAGAAATCGCTGTAAACCTCACAATCACCGAGAATACCGTGAAAGTCCACTTGCGGCGCATCCTGGATAAGCTAAACTTGCGTAATCGTCAACAGGCCGCCGCCTACGCAGCCCAGGAAGGCTTGGTGAAAAACGTCCTGGAGAACATCGACTCCACGGGCTAACATTGCTTTCAGAGTCTGTACTCCCTCCTCATTCAAACCAGTTACCTCACCTCCTTTCTCCGGCGTTTCAGATTTATGCGTACAGGCGATGTCGATCACGGTATCGGACGCCATCATGAATCCGTTACTGTATCCGGCGTTGCAACTCGGGTCTCGTTGTCGGCAGTGACCGTATGGAGATAGAGCATGTAGGCTAACAGGCGCCCACAACCGCCCCAATTACTCCTCCCATTCCTCCACGCACCGGTCCAGTTCCACCTGTACCCGGGTGTACTCTTCGGCCAGGCGAGTCATTTCCTCCAAGTCACGGCCCTGAGTCGCTTCTCGCAATTGACTCTCCAGTTTTCTGAGATCATCTTCCAAGTCCACGATCGCCTGTTCCATGTCTACCTTGGGTGCTGCGGGATTTCGGCGCTTGGTGCCGACGGGATTTTCTCTCCGGTTACGCGCGCCTAGCCTGGGTTTTTCAGGGATTTGGGAAGCAGCTGCAGAGGTTTCAGCATCTTTTTGGGCTTCCATCCATTCATCGAAAGTGCCCGGAAAGGGTATGACGATACCATCTCCAACCACTAGCAAAGACTCGGCAAGAAAAGATACAAACTGGCGGTCATGGGACACCACCAAGATGGTCCCCGAGTAGTCAATCAACACCTGCTCCATGGCCTCCCGGCTGGGTATGTCGAAATGAGTCGTAGGCTCATCCAAGACCAAGAGATTGGGCGCGGTTATCAGCAATCTGGCCAGAGTCAGCCGGCTCTTCTCACCACCACTGCAGTAACCGACTTCGCGGAACACATCTTCGCCCCGGAACAAGAACCGGGCCAAATAAGATCGAGCTTCCTCGAAAGACATATTCTTGATTTCCAATAACGAGTCCAAGACGGTATGCGATTCGTCCAATGCGTCCACGCCCTGGCTGTAGTAACCAACTCTGACGCTCTGTCCCAGCCGTGCCGACCCCTGAAGCGCCGGCACGATACCCAACACAGTCTTGATAAAAGACGTCTTACCGGTGCCGTTATCTCCGATTACAGCGGTGCGGGAGCCTCGTTCCAACTGCAAGTCAGGTACTGCCAGTAGTTCGTTGGTACCGCCGGCATCGGAGTAGCCAACTTTCAGACCGTGCGTAGCAAGCACCATCTGTCCGGTCCTAGTGGCAGCGGAAGCGGAAGCGGAAATCGATATCGACCGGTTGGATTCAGGACGGTCTACGCGCCTCAACCTTCGCAAACGGGTCTCCCGGCCTTTGGCCTCCCTCGACCTCTGGCCGGCTCTGTATCGGTCGATGAACTCTTGCTCTTTGGCGATGAATTCTTGCTGGGCCTCATAGTCTTTCAGCCGGCGCAGGTCGCGTTCGGTCTTTAGGACTCGATACTTGGAGAAGTTGCCGGGGAACACGTTCAGGCGACCGTGGTCCAACTCCCATATCTCGGTGGCCATGTGGTCCAGAAAGTAGCGGTCATGGGACACCGCTACCACTGCCGGAGCATAGTGAGCCAAATAACGCTCCAGCCAGGTTACTCCCTTTAGATCCAAGTAGTTGGTCGGCTCATCCAACAACAACAAGTCCGGACTGCCCAACAGAGCCTTGGCCAGTCCGGCACGGGTGCGTTCCCCGCCACTGGCTGACAAAGCGGGTAGGTCCAGTGTCTCCGGCCTGAGCCCCAAGCCGTCCACCATGCGTTCCATTTCCCTTTGGTAGGAATACCCGCCAAGAGTCTCATATTGTTCTAATAGCGCCGCATACCGGCGACCAACATCTGCAGCATCATTGCCGGTGGATCCCACTTGTCGGGAACAGGCGTTCAGAGCATCTTCCACCGATCTGACCTTTTGGAAAGCCGTCAACACTTCCTCCCTGAGAGTCCCGGAAAATTCCGACTGGGGATGTTGACGGACGTAGCCAATCTGCAGCCTGTTGGAACGGACAACTCTGCCCTCGTTGGGCAACTGTTCACCAACCAGCACTCTCAGAAGAGAGGTCTTGCCGCCGCCGTTTGGACCTACGACACCGATGCGGGCCCGTGGATTGATATCCACATTCACGGCCGAAAATATGATATCGGCTCCGTAATGGACGGCGAGTTCCGAGGTGGACACTAAAGGCATGGAACGCAGACTCTCACGTATCGGTCTGGAGATCGAGGTTAGCGCACAAGGTCTAAGGTGCCGGTCGAGCCAAACACCCCTCTATCATAACTTCATGGGATAGGTGACCGCCTCTCCTGGTTACGGAACCAACGAGCTTGTTGCTTTCCGATCTGAAATTCGGCGACTCCCGGCATAGTGTAGCCAGGTTGGAGGTGCTTAACAGTTTCAGCGCCATTCGTTGACAAGGCCGGTTCCAATATGCTCCAACAGCGGAGCCCTCTTAGGTGAGGGCGCATTTTTACCTAGTGAGAGCATATACTAATAGCCCCCTCACCTAAGAGGGCTATCTTCTTTTGCGGCTGTTCTCTCCGCGAAGGTTAATCTTCCCAGACCAGGCCTCGCTCTCTAGCCCATACGTCCTGAGACGGCGTGTTAGGCGGGTCCTCCGACCTGAGTTGGATGTACTCAAGATATGGAGCAACCATCCCATGGATCCTACGCAGCTCCTCAACCGCCGTGGTATGCGCATCTACCCTCAGGTCGAAGATGGGGGTTTCGTCCAAACCGTAGACAACCAGCGCCGCTGACCTCTCAGCCAGATGCTTGCCCTCCGCGTTTTGCTGGCCACCGGCGTCCCGGCCGGCCTCCAGACCTCGGAGTAACCGTTCGTCCAGACTCTCATCTGCCGCTTCCACAAACGCTTTGGAAATTCCCTCAACCACCTGAGGACCGGCCAGAGAATTGCCCATTGCCACGTGTCCCTCGCCCAGTATGTGGCCGGCCCACTGCCTTGTATGGGTTCCGGTGTGGCACTCCACGTCACTCTTCCCATCGACGATGCCGATTTGCCGGTAGGCAAAATATTGGTCCTCCTCCGCGATTTTTTGAAAGATCATCCCCGGAGTGAGGCCCTGCTCCAGCAACCGCATGGCCTGAATCCCCAGACTGGCCTTGGCATAAGCCTGCGAAGCGATCACACCCAGGTTTGGTTTCAACACCGGGCAATAGGCGCCCACCGCCAGGGAATAGGTGGCGATCCCAATTCCGAGCTGTCCGGTAGAGGAACAACGGCCTAAAATAGTGAAGGTGTGCCGGTAAGGTCCCAGATCTTTTGGCATGTTTCTACTTCCTAAAAAATTCCAGCGTCGGGAGCGTTCGTGTTCGAGTCAATCGTTCCAATCGCTTTGACACTTGACCAATTCTACAACCGGGAGTCGCAGCTTGTTTAGTGTCTGAATTCCTGCGTCTTCATACGATCTTCATGAGCCCTCGTTTTGGGTTCACATCGTAGACATCTCTGCAACGTGGTCTGGCCATAGGACTTGTATCAAGGCGGCCCAACGGTCGATTTGGAAAATAGCGCTGCATCGTTCGCCTAGCACCTAGGCTGGAGTCAGTGCCTCATCACGCTCGGCGCTACGTCAGTAATAATGCTACAATGCCGCTGCTCGCCCGATACGGTTAAGGAGACCAGCAATGAAAGTTTCGATGTTTCACCTGATGCCCCACCGGGAGCTCCCTGCCGATTTTGAGCAGAGGTACCACTCCGTTTGGGTGGATCCGCCTTGGTGGGAGCTGGCCGACGCCGAAAGAGTCGGCCAATATTACAACTGGACGTTGGATGAACTAACCTACGCCGCCAGCGCCGGTCTAGACGGCCTATGCGTCAACGAGCACCATCAAAATGCCTATGGGTTTATGCCAGGCCCCAACTTGATGGGCTCCGTATTGGCCCGGGCCACCAACGACCAAGATGTGGCAATAGTCCAGATGGGCGCCACACTGCCGACCACCAACCCGCCGACCCGGGTCGCCGAGGAATACGGGATGCTGGACTGCATCAGCGGCGGCCGGTTGGTGGCGGGGATGCCGTTGGGCTCATCCATGGACGCCAATCTGTGCTACGGAATCCCCCCAATCGAGCACCGTGACCGCTACTACGAGGCCCACGACCTGATCATGAAAGCATGGCAGGCCGAGGAAATCTTCGCCTGGAACGGCAAGTACTACCAGCTTCCTATGGTCAACCTCTGGCCGCGTCCGGTACAGAAGCCCCACCCACCGGTGTGGGTTCCGGGTACCGGAAGTCTGAGCACCTGGGACTTTTCAGCTCAGCACAACCATTGTTATTGCTTCCTCAGCTACTGGGGAAACAACCTAGGCAAGAAAGTAATGGACGGCTTCTGGGAATTCGTCGACGCCAAGGGGCTGGAAGCCAACCCTTACCGGGCGGGGTTCCTACAACTGGTGGTTGTTGCCGAATCCGACGCCCAAGCCGAGAAAGACTACTACGATCACATCCGCTATTTCTACGACAAATCACTGCACATTGCACCCGAGTTCTTCGCGGCTCCCGGCTACATGGACTTCCGCAGTCTCGATAACACCTACCGCAAAGGCTATATGGACCAGATCGCGACCGTGACCCAGGACATGAAGGAGTGGAACTATCAGGATTTCATAGATAACCAACTGGTGATCGGAGGTAGCCCCGCGTCAGTTGTCGACCAACTCGAAGACGCTATCAAGAAGTTACGGGTCGGCAACCTGATGGTACTGCTCCATATAGGTTCGATGCCCCATGAACTCACGCTTAAGAACATCGACCTATTCGGCAAGGAGGTGCTGCCCAAACTCCGCGACATCTGGGACGACGAAGGTTGGGAGAATAACTGGTGGCCAGAAAAGCTGCGAGGCAAACGCCAATTGGCTGGCACTACGCACGGCTAGTTACCACTCCGCAGAGCACCGTTCCGCACTGTCCTAAAGGAGATACAAGATGGTGACCATACAAGACCGTACTCTTAGTTTGTGGAGTGCCCAGATACAATCCCGGGTGAAGATCGCCGGGCAGGGTCCTCCTCTGGTGTTTTTACACGGCGCAGGAGGCCTGGTCTGGGATGACTTCCTCGACGGACTGTCCCAAAAACACACCGTTTACGCGCCGGAACACCCAGGAACCACGCCCGGAGACCCGGACGGAATCAAACCGCTGGATGACATATGGGATCTGGTTCTTTACTACTACGAGCTATTCGACCGATTAGAACTTGAGTCTCCAGCGATAATAGGCCATTCGTTTGGCGGCATGGTGGCGGCAGAGCTGGCGGCAACCGACCCCAAAAGGGTAAGCAAGCTGGTGCTGCTTAGTTCCATCGGCCTGTGGCGCGATGACGCCCCAATCAAGAATTGGATGTCCATGGCGCCCGAGGCGTTGGTCCAGGAAGTTTTTTACGAACCTGAGGGACCGTTGGCTAAAAGAATATTCGGGCTACCTGAGGACGCCGAAGAACGGATGACCGCCCAAATACAGGGCATCTGGAACCTGGGTTGTACCGGAAAGTTCACCTGGCCTATTCCGGATAAAGGGCTGAAGAAACGCTTGCACCGGATTCAAGCTCCTACACTGGTGCTTTGGGGCCGTCAAGATGGGCTGGTGCCTCCGGTCTACGCTCAGGAGTTCGCCGACCGGATTTCCACGGCCCAGGCTGTACTGGTCGACAAAGCCGCCCATGTTCCACAACTCGAGCAACTAGAAACAGTCTCCAAGATAGTCCAAGACTTTCTAAAAAGCTGACGCCAACCCGGCAGGCTGGGAGTAAAATATCCCCCGGTAAAACCCGAGGGATATTTGTTTTGGACGCATTAGTTATCTGAATTAGAACGGACGCCGAAGCGGCCAGTATATACTTCAGATCATTGTTCGTCGGCTATGATGACCAGACCAAGACGACTCCCATTGGGCAGTAAAGTTGGGTCCCTTCTGCCAGAGTTCCACTTTGCCGCCCGTTCCGAAAGCTACGATGTCGTCCGCCAAGACTTCCATCAGGGCTCCAGGGAATCATCCAAGTTGACCAGTAACAGTCACCGCAGGTGACTGGACTTCGTTAACGATATCGGCGTTTATCCTTGGCCCTAAAAGTGTATTCCTTGCGGCAAAGTCAACTACCGTTACATCAACCGTAGACGTCACATTGGGCCCTAGAGACGGAGAAAAAGTCCAGGTGATTCCTGCTCTGCTCGACTTCATGTGAAATGATAGCAATTCTGAGGTCCGCTGAAGGGCTGAGTTCACGTTAGGTTCTCTAGGACGAGACGTCTTGGAACTGCCGTTGAAGAGCGAAACCAACTAGTCTGTAGCGGAATTTATAAAGGACGCCACCACCGACCTGACTGCCGGCGGTTGATATAGCCCGATACGGGCCCGCTGTAAAATACCCACACTGCACGAATGTCTGGGTATTTATATCACTCAGCCTTGTGGGGCGCTCCAATGGGGCTAGTTTTTGACGTATTTATCGAACCAGCCCAAGGTACGACCGAGCGCGTCCTTGGCAGCGGCTTCATTGTAATCGGCGCGTTCGTCGCAATTGAATCCGTGGCCAGCGTCGGGGTAGCTCTTGAAGTCGTAGGTCACGCTCGCCGACTTTAACCTTTCTTCGATCGTCGCCACATGGATGGGGCTAGGGTTCTCGTCGGTGCTCCCAAAACTGCCCATAACCGGAATCTTGATCTGGTCGGTAAGGTCCACCGGGGCCGGGCCTTCCCCGAACGGCTCCAGTATACGGCCACCGTAATAGACCGAAGCAGCACTCAGTCCGGGGCAACTGGTGGCGGCAAGATAGGTTACGCGACCGCCGACACAGTAGCCAACGATACCGATCTTCTGCCCGGCGGTGCGCTGATAGCGGTGCTGCAAGTAGTCTATGGTGACATTGATGTCCTCAACGATCTCCGGGTCTCTCAGGTTGCCCATGTATTGCATCACCTGGGGAATTTCATCGTACCCCAATTTAGCGTTGGCGTGCTCCCGGTGATAAAGAGAGGGGGCCGTAGCCACGTAACCGTGCTTGGCGAATTCGTCACATACCTTCTCGATGTGCCGAGTCACTCCAAAGGCTTCCATGACTACAATGATTGCCGGGAAGCTGTTGCCCTCGGACGGCGCGGGGTGGCTGACATAGGTCGCCATGTCTTGACCCTGGGCCCCATGTAGGTCGTCGATTTCTCGTTCGCCGGCAAATCTGAGATTCTCCCAGAACGATGGCATGGAGTAACCTCCTAGCTTTCTATTTTGATGACCCGTCCTCGTATGACCGACTATAGGTCTCAGCACGCTCGGGTACTAGAAGAGATGCCGGTGCTGCGTGAGTATCGCGGCAGTCTAGTGTGGCCAACTCCGGCACCACCGCTGGCGATGTTCGCCCAGATTCTAGCAGAGGCCATAACAACGCACAAGCGTGGCTCAGGTGCTATGAACGCCGGGTGGTTTGAACTTACGAATACCCCATAATGATGTTACGTCAGGATGTGGGCTGGGCAGGATGTGGGCTGGGCAGGACCTGCCCATGGCAGCATTCCTGGTAACTTGATATTACCAAAATAGAGAGTCTCACCTGCAAGCTTATCTCTTAGGTCTCGGCGGACGGCGCTAGTACCGGCGACATTCAACGTCATTCTGTCAGCAATCTACAGGATGTGGTAAAGGATCAGGTGGTCCCGAAGTACATCGATAGCAAAGTCGTTTTCTATGTCGCGCCACACCGAATGAATGTGGTTGGCGCCGTCCTGACGATTGTCGAACTCGACCACAAAATTACCACCGTGTATCCGGTAGTAGTGCGGAGCATCCTTGGACACCGGGCCGGCCCACGATAGATGCAGATCAGCTAGGCCTTCGTCTTTCATGACCGCCAGCTTCTGATCGGCAAGATCGGTGCGCACCTGCCCCACGTATTCCGTGACCAGAGCCAGCATGGTTTCTTTCTGACTCTCAGTCATCTTGGTCGTGGGGAGTCCCTGCGTCTGAAACGGGAAAGCCACTTTGGAGCTATTGTAGCTGAATATATCCAACGGGGCCTCATCGTAGATGACCGCCTCGGCTAGCTGGGTCTCATTCAGGCTATGCATGAGATCGAACGCGATATCTTCCCGCTCGCCCAGAATACGCAGACCAGGCCTAAGCGAGCCTCGTCTTACCTCGGCCGGGTTAGCGCCGAAGAAAAATGGCGTTACTGACAGGACGTTCTCTCCCCAGACGCTGAAGTGCAACGATAAGTGATGACCCTCGACCCTCCAAGCCCAAGGGTCCTTGGAGCCGGGCCGACCAAAAATAGTAAAATAGTAGAGTTCGCGGTCTCGGACGAAGGTCGGAATCCCCAGTTCAACTTCCAACGGTCCAAGAATGTCTTCATGTAGGATGATCAGCTTGGCCTGCTCGTAGGAGCTGGGGGTGAGTCCACTCTCCATAACCGACATAGCCAAGTCCCGCTGGTTCTCGTCCATATCTCTTAGGGCCAAGCCGTGACGATTGAGCGGCGGATAGTACCAGAAGAGCCGCTCACCGTCCATGTAGTCGTAGGTGGCCTTGGCTTTCTGTTCTTCCCTGAGGGCCGATAAGAAATTGTTGGCAGCCCTGGTCATGTCCGCCGCCGCTTTCGGTTGGGTCTGGCGAGTTACCATCCTGGATCCTCCTGTTGGCTGTCAGGCTGATGATCGTCTGGGTTCAGGCGAGTGTATTTGGGGGTCGTTCGACTGTCAATGAGGCGGCTGATCCTCAGGCCGCAGCAATGTCGGCTCGGTTAGTCCGAGACCGGCCTGCCCGCCGCAGCTCGTACCGAAGCCAGAATGCGGCCGTAGGCGTTGCAGCGGCAGAGGTTCACTGCCAACGCTTCTTTGAGCTGGTGATTGGGTAGTGGGTTGCGGTCCAGCAGATCGTTTGCCGACATCAAAAAGCCTGGAGTCCAGTAGCCGCACTGGCCGTCGTCTTGTTCCAAAAACACCCGCTGTAGCGGATCAGGCCTTTAACCATAGGCCAGACCTTCCACCGTGATGGACACTTCGGTTTCGAGCCTGAACCGCTAAAACCAAGCACGAGCAGACCGGAGCCCCGTCCAACGAAACTGTACACGAACCACATTCGCCCCGGTCACAACCGCGTTTGGAGCCAGTCAAGTCCATCTCCTCTCGCAGCACGTCTAGGAGAGACCATTGGTGTTTAACAACCAATTCGTGTAAACGGTCGTTTACTTCCGGACTGATATCCTCTGGCCGCCACTCATTATCGAACCGGTGAACCCATGCTTGGCACCATCCTACGATAGGATAAGAAAAAGCCGGGGACAAGTGCTCGACCTCTTTGATTCCTAGTGGTCAAACAACGCAGGCTCAGGAATTGATCAGCACCGCAACAAGAGAGTCTTCCAATTCCTCCATGGTAGCAAACCCTTGGAAACGGCCCTGGATTTTCCCTTCCCCATCTAGGATGAAGGTCCAGGACTCATTAAACCAATGGGGGATTGAAGTCAGGCCCCATGCCTCTACTGGGTCAGATATTCTGGCACGCTCCAAGTCCCCTTGGATTTCATCGGGATTGTCGTAGATCTCCACATGAATGAAGTTAGCCCGACCCTGATAAGTACCTTTAAGCTCAGACACCGTGTCCACCTGAGGCCCACAGGTGGGGCTCGTACAAAAAGATGGCGACGCGAACACCACGACCGTCGGCAGCGGACTTGCCACTGCCTCTTCAATCGTTACACGATATAAGTCCGGGTCCGGTGTTTGGTCTGTGGTCAACTTTGCAATGCTTCGAACGGTGTCTAGAGTTTTATTTTTACTGAGGGGCCCGATTTCACCCAGGGCCGGCAGAATGGAATACTCTCCGATCTCGAGCGTCACATGAGTCTGGATGCCGCCAACTTCAATATCCAGCCTCCATGATCCAGGCCGATCGAATTCGACTCCGGTCGTGTAGGCACCGCGAAGCCCGTAGGGCCAGATATAGAACTCGGTTTCCTGCTGCTCACCGGCAGCATTGTCTGCCAGATAGACCGGAGTCACCAAAACATCGGCGCCATTGACCAATCCATCAGGCGTGGCAAGCAGGAACGCTAGACGCTGGTATCCCACCTCCAACACGGTCGTTGCCAGTATTACCGTCACACCATCGGCGTCCCCATTCCCTGTCGCCGCCAATGACTTCTGAGGCACATCCGGCGCCGTAGCTGACTGGGATGCTGCGGAACCGCAGGCAACAGCCAAGATTATCGCCACCGATCCTAGTAGAACGCCAAATTTTCGTTTGCTGAAACGAACTTTCATCAAATCTATCGTCGTTAAGTTATCGTCCTATTTCAAGGACCGCTCTCGTATATACCGAAAGTGAAGGCGAAAAGACTGAAGTCATCAGAATTGGAACTCATTTTTATTTCCTGCCGCCGTACCCAGGTGGGGTTCTCTATGATGCTATACATCTTTGGCTCGGTTACCCAGAGATAGCTCTCACCGTCGGCTCCGATTATCACGTCGGCTCCGTTGTTTTCGTCGGTAAGGTATTCTCCGTCGACCGTTATACGCACTCTGTAGGGCTCACCAGATGATGAGGTCAAAACCGCGTTGACCG